>JANOAM010000873.1:0-8721 GCA_031411215.1 Betaproteobacteria bacterium | reverse complement strand
CCTTCAACCGCGGGAAGTACGCGTATACCTTCTCGAGCGTCGCGGCCACCGCGGCCTTGCCATCCTTGCGCGTGTACGCCCCGGTCATCAGGTTGTCCTCGATGGACAGGTGCGCGAAGCAATGCCGGCCTTCCATGACCTGCACCACCCCGCGCTGCACCATGTCGGATGTGGACAGCGCCTCGATGCGCTCACCGCGCAGTTCGATGCTGCCCTTGGTGACCGCACCACGCTCGCCCGCCAGCAGGTTGCTGACGGCCCGCAGCGTGGTCGTCTTGCCCGCGCCATTGCCACCCAGCAAGGCCACCACGCCACCCTCCGGCACTTGCAGGCTCACGCCCTTCAGCACCAGGATGACGTGGTTGTAGATGACCTCGATGCCGTTGACGTTGAGGAGGATGTTGCTCATGGCGCGGGCCGCTGCGCGGCGCGGGTCAAGACTGGCAATCCGCTGGGTCACGTCGCGCCAGCTTCTTCTCGGCCGCGTACTTGTCGGCGGCGGCCTTGATCATCGGCTTGATGATCGACTGGTCGGCCTGGTACCAGTCAGACGTGAAGCTCCACTTCTTGCCGTCCCAGGTGTGCACACGCGCCCAGACGTCGCCGCGGTGGTCGGCGCAGCTGGTGCTGATGGGCCGCATCACGCCGGCAAAGCCCAGCGCGTCGAGCTTTTTCTGATCCAGGGCCAGGTTTTCGTAGCCCCAGCGCGCCTGCTCGCCGCTCACCCACTTGCCCTTGCCGTAGCGATCTTGTGCACGGCGTGCACCTTCCACGGCCAGCATGGCCTGCGTGACGCCGCGCATGTACAGCACCTGGCCGACCTCGTCCTTCGGGCCGGTACCCTGGCCCTTGTCATGCACCATCGCCAGGATGTCCTTCACGACCTTGGAGTTGGGCTCCGCACCGTGCTGCAGCGCCAGGCCGTTGTAGCCCTTGGCGCCGTCGCCCACGTCCTTCACGTCGGGCTCGGCCGCAGCCCACCACACGCCGTACATCTTGTCGCGCGGGAAGCCGGTGGCCTGCGCTTCCTTGAGCGCGGTGGAGTTCATGACGCCCCAGCCCCACAGCAGCACGTAGTCGGGCCGGTTCTGGCGGATCTGCAGCCAGGTGGCCTTCTGCTCCACACCCGGGTGGGTGACGGGCAGCTGCTGCAGCGTGAAGTCGTGCATCTTGCTGCGCTCCACCAGCAGCGGGATGGGCTCTTTGCCGTACGGGCTGTCGTGGTAGACCAGCGCGATCTTCTTGCCCTTGAGCTTGTCCCAGCCGCCCTCTTTCTTGGCCACGTGCTGGAGCAGGATGTCGGCGGCGTCCCAGTAGGTGCCGGTGAGCGGGAAGTTCCACTTGAAGACCATGCCGTCGGTGCTCTCGCTGCGGCCATACCCGGCGGTGATGAGCGGAACCTTGTCGCCCGGCGCCTTTTCCGTCAGTGCGAAGGTGATGCCGGTGGACAGCGGCTGGAACACGGTGGCGCCACCGTTCTTGCCCTTCAGGCGTTCGTAGCATTCGACGCCGCGGTCGGTGGCGTAGCCGGTTTCGCACTCTTCGTAGCTGACCTTGACGCCGTTGATGCCGCCGCGGGCATTGGTCAGCTTCAGGTAGTCGACATAGCCGTTGGCGTAGGGCACGCCGTTGGGTGCGTAGGCGCCCGTGCGGTACACCAGCACCGGGAAAAACTGCTCCTTGGCTTGCGCGAACGCCAGCGTCGAAGTCAGCAGGGTGCTCGCAGCGGCGGCCGTCAGCGCGGCGCCCAGGGCAAAGGTCTTGAAGTTCATGTCTGCCTCCAGAGGTGGATCAATTTCTAACGGTCTAACGGCACTCGTCAGTGCCTGGTGCAATCGAGCGGCCCGTCGGCCATTCGAACTTGGCTGTCAATGGGGGAAGGGCCACAACCGCAACTTCTCCTTGGCGGTGGACCACAGCCGAGCCAGCCCGTGCGGCTCGACGACGAGGAAAAAGACGATCAGGGCGCCGAAGATCATCAGCTCGGCATGTGCCACGGCGGCGGTGCTGATGGTCACGCCCACCAGCGCACCGACGGCCGGCAGCGCCTGGTTCAGGAAGATCGGCAGGATGACGATGAACGCGGCACCGAAGAAGCTGCCCATGATGGAGCCCAGGCCACCGATGATGATCATGAACAGCAACTGGAAGCTGCGGTCGATGCTGAAGGCCGCGGGCTCCCAGGCGCCCAGGTGCACGAAGCCCCACAGCGCGCCCGACACGCCGACGATGAAACTGCTGACCGCAAAGGCGGTGAGCTTGGCGTAGACCGGGCGGATGCCGATGACCGCGGCCGCCACGTCCATGTCGCGGATGGCCATCCACTCGCGCCCGATGTGGCTGCGCACCAGGTTCTTGGCCGCCACCGCAAACACCACCAGGATGCCCAGGCACAGCAGGTACTTCTCGTGCGGCGTGTCGATGGGAATGCCGAACACGCTGAGGTTGCTGACGCTGACCGAGCCGCTGGCGGTGTAGTTGGTGAACCATTTGACACGCAGGAAAGCCCAGTCGCAGAAGAACTGCGCCGCCAGCGTGGCCACCGACAGGTACAGCCCCTTGATGCGCAGGCTGGGGACGCCGAACAGCACACCCACCACCGTGGCGCAGGCGCCGCCCAGCAGCAGCGCCAGCAACAGCGGCATGCCGTCGATGCGGACGCTGAAGTTGTAGGCCGCATAGGCGCCCACCGCCATGAAGGCGCCCGTGCCCAGGCTGATCTGGCCGCAGTACCCCACCAGGATGTTCAGGCCCAGTGCGGCCAGGCTCAGGATCAGGAAGGGGATGAGGATGGCGCGGAAGAGGTATTCGTCCACCAGCAGCGGCAGCACCAGCGCCGCAAAGGCCACCAGGCCCCAGATGGCGATGCGGTCTTGCGAGATCGGAAAGACCTGCTGGTCGGCCTGGTAGCTGGTCTTGAACTGGCCGTTCTCTCTGTACAACATGTTCAGACCTGATCAATGATCTTCTCGCCGAACAGCCCTTGCGGCCTGACGAGCAGCACGAACAACACCAGGACGTAGCCGAACCAGATCTCGATGCCGCCACCCAGGCTGGGCCCGATGTAGACCTCGGACAGCTTCTCGCCGACACCGATGATCAGGCCACCGATGATGGCGCCCGGCACGCTGGTCAGCCCGCCCAGGATGACCACCGGCAGCGCCTTCAGCGCCAGCACCGCCAGCGAAAACTGCACACCCAGTTTGCTGCCCCAGATCATGCCTGCCACCAGCGCGGCGAAACCGGCCACCGACCAGACGATGACCCACACCCGCGACAAAGGGATGCCGATGCTCTGCGCGGCCTGGTGGTCGTCGGCCACGGCGCGCAGCGCGCGGCCGGTGCTGGTCTTCTGGAAAAACAGACTCAGCGCCACCACCAGAGAGGCCGCGATGGCCGCCGCATACAGGTCTTCCTTGTTGATCAGGATGCCGCCCGGGAAGGTGCTCTCCATCAGGAAGATCGGGTCCTTGGGCAGGCCGATGTCGATCTTGTAGATGTCACTGCCGAAGATGGTCTGGCCAAAGCCGTCCAGAAAGTAGGCCACGCCCAGTGTGGCCATCAGCAGCGCCACGGCTTCCTGGTTGACCAGTCGGCCCAGCACCAGCCGTTCGATCAGCCAGGCCACCACCACCATGGCGGCCAGCGCCGCGGCAAAGGCCAGGATGTTGGCCAGCAGCTTGTTGTCGAAGCCCAGCAGGACCGGAAACCATTCGGAGAAGCGCGCCATGGCCAGCGCCGCAAACAGCACCATCGCGCCCTGGGCGAAGTTGAAGACACCGCTGGCCTTGAAGATGAGCACCAGGCCCAGCGCCACCAACGAATACAGCATGCCCGTCATCAGGCCGCCGAACAGGGTTTCGAGGAAGGGTCCCATCAGTGCCTGCCCGGCCGCCCGAAAGGCACTGAGCGCCCCCTTGGGGGGCAGCGAACGAAGTGAGCTTGGGGGTTCATCAGTGGCTCGTTCCCAGGTAGGCGCTGATCACGTCGGGGTTGGCGCGCACCTCGGCCGGCGTGCCGTCGCCGATCTTCTTGCCGTAGTCCAGCACGACGACGCGGTCCGATATGTCCATCACCACACTCATGTCGTGCTCGATCAGCACGATGGTGGTGCCGTACTCGTCGTTGATGTCCAGCACGAAGCGGCTCATGTCCTGCTTCTCCTCGACGTTCATGCCGGCCATCGGTTCGTCCAGCAGCAGCACCTGCGGCTCCATGGCCAAGGCGCGCCCCAGGTCTACGCGCTTTTGCAGGCCGTAGGGCAGGCGGCCCACGGGGGTCTTGCGGTAGGCCTGGATCTCCAGGAAGTCGATGATCTTCTCGACCACCTCGCGGTGTTCGGCCTCTTCTCTTTCGGCTGCACCGAACCAGGGATTGCGGATGGCCTGCTGGAAGATGTTCGTCTTCATGCGCAGGTTGCGGCCCGACATGATGTTTTCGATGACGCTCATGCCCTTGAACAGCGCCAGGTTCTGGAAGGTGCGTGCCACGCCCATTTCCGCCACCTGGCGGCTGTTCATGTGGCTGAAGGTCTGGCCGCGGAACGTGATGCTGCCCTGCTGCGGGCTGTAGACGCCGTTGATGCAGTTGAGCATGCTGCTCTTGCCGGCGCCGTTGGGGCCGATGATGGCGCGCACTTCGTGTTCCTTGACGTCGAAGCTGATGTCGGTGAGCGCTTTCACGCCGCCGAAGCGCAGGCTGATGCCCTTGACGTCCAGGATCACGTCGCCGATCTTCCTACCGCTCATGCCGCCGCCTTCACACTGGGAAAGGTCTTGGCATCCACGATGGGCAAGGTGGCGCTCACGCTGCCGCTGCGGCCGTCTTCGAACTTCACGGCGGTCTCTATGAACTGCTCGGTCTTGCCACCGTACAGCGCGTCCACCAGCACCTGGTACTTGTCGCTGATGGTGCCGCGCTTGACCTTGCGCGTGCGTGTCATCTCGCCGTCGTCGGCGTCCAGTTCCTTGTGCAGCACCAGGAAGCGGCTGATCTGGCTGCCGGCCAGCAAGCTGTCCACGGCCAGGTCGGCGTTGACCTTTTCCACGCACTCGCGGATCAGTTCCAGCACTTCCTTCTTGGCCGCCAGGTCGGTGTAGCCGGCGTAGGGCAGGTTGCGGCGCTCGGCCCAGTTGCCCACGGCTTCCATGTCGATGTTGACGAAGGCGCAGACCTTGTCGCGCTTGTCGCCAAAGGCCACGGCTTCCTTGATGAAGGGGAAGAACTTGAGCTTGTTCTCCACGTACTTGGGGGCGAACATGGCGCCGTCATTCGCGCCGCCCAGCAGCCGTCCCACGTCCTTGGCACGGTCGATGATCTTCAGGTGGCCGGTGGCGTCCAGGAAGCCGGCGTCGCCCGTGTGGTACCAGCCGTCGGCCGTCAGCACCTCGGCCGTGGCGGCCGGGTTCTTGTAGTACTCCTTCAGCAGGCCCGGGCTCTTGACCAGGATCTCGCCGCTGTCGGTGACTTTGATTTCCACGCCCTCGATGGGCACGCCCACGGTGTCGGCCTTGACCTCATGGTCGGGCTGCAGGCACACGAACACAGCGGTTTCCGTGCTGCCGTACAGCTGCTTCAAGTTGATGCCAATGGACCGGTAGAAGGTGAACAGATCGGGGCCAATGGCTTCACCCGCGGTGTAGGCCACACGCACGCGGGAAAAGCCCAGCGTGTTGCGCAGCGGGCCAAAGACAAACAGGTCACCCAGCTTGTATTTCAGGCGGTCCAGCAGGCCCACCGGGTGGGTGACAGTGGCCTTGCCTGCGGCAAGGCGTGCGTCCATGAGGTCGGGCCCCACACGCTTGGCCAAGTCCATGCCCAGGCGGAACATCCAGCGCTTGACGGCGCTGGCGTCCTCCATGCGGATCATCACGTTGGTCAGCAGGCCTTCAAAGATGCGCGGCGGCGCAAAGTAGTAGGTGGGCCCGATCTCGCGCAGGTCGATCATCACCGTGGCCGCGCTCTCCGGGCAGTTCACCACATAGCCGCAGGACAGCCACTGCGCATAGCTGAAGATGTTCTGGCCCACCCAGGCGGGCGGCATGTAGGCCAGCACTTCTTCGTGCTCCGTGAGTTTGTCGAAGCGTTTGCCGGCGCCGGCGCGGTCCAGCAGCGTGAAATGCGTGTGCACCACACCCTTGGGGTTGCCGGTGGTGCCGCTGGTGAAGAACATGGCGGCCACGTCGCCGGGCTGTGTGCGGGCGACCTCTTCGTCAAACAGCTTCGGGTTGGCGGCATCGTGCGCCTGTCCTGCGGCCACGAGTGCATCCACGCTCTCCAGGCCGGGTTCGCTGTAGTTGCGCAGGCCGCGCGGGTCGTCAAACCAGATGCGGCTCAGTTGCGGGCACTGCTGCCGCAGCTCCAGCATCTTGTCGACCTGCTCCTGGTCTTCGACGATGGCAAAACGCACGTCGGCGTTGTTGATGGGGAAGGCGTATTCCGTGGCCGCCGCGTCCTGGTACAGCGGCACGGGCACGGCGCCCAGGCTCTGCGCGGCCAGCATGGCGGCATACAGACGCGGCCGGTTGTCACCCACCACCACCAGGTGCTCACCGCGCTTCAGCCCCGCCTGCGCCAGGCCACAGGCCATGTGGCGCACCAGCGTGGCCAGGTCGGCCCAGGTGGTGGTTTGCCAGATGCCGTAGACCTTCTCACGCAGCGCGGGCGCCTGGGGGCGCGCTTGGGCGTGGTCCAGCATCAGACGGGGGAACGTCGACGGCACGGGCATGTCTCCTTTTGCTCTGTGGCCGATTCTGGGCACTGCTTTGACGCCATGTTGTCGTTGTGACGACAATCTGCGGGTTCGTCCTGTCAGGTCTTTCCTGGGAGCTTGTCCGGTGCCCACGCACGCTTTCCCGTCAGCTTCACGTGCCACCGCGGTGCAGCCTTCGCGCTCGCGCGGGGCTGAAGCAGAAGACCTGGACCATATCCACTGGCTCGACCGGCTGGACGTGCATGAGCGTGAACGTGTCATCCGGGACCTGCGTGTGGTGCAGGTGGAGCCCGGTGAACTGCTGTGCCGGGTCGGCCGCCCGGTGACCTACTGGTTCGGTGTCATCGAAGGCCTGCTGAAGATGAGCAACGACTCCGCGATGGGCATGCCCATCACCTTCACCGGCGTGTCCTCCGGCGGCTGGTTCGGCGAAGGCACGGTGCTGAAGAACGAGATCTACCGCTACAACATCCAGGCCCTGCGAAAGAGCGTGGTGGCGGGCATCCCGGCCGAGACCTTCCATTGGCTGCTGGACCGCAGCATCGGCTTCAACCGCTTCGTGATGAACCAGCTGAACGAACGCCTGGGCCAGTTCATTGCCGCGCGCGAGATCGACCGCCTGAACCACCCCGACGCGCGTGTGGCGCGCAGCCTGGCCGCGCTGTTCCACCCGGTGCTGTACCCGGGCGTGGGCGAATTGCTGCGCATCACCCAGCAGGAGCTGGGTTACCTGGTGGGCCTGAGCCGGCAGCGTGTCAACGAAGCGCTGTCAGCTCTGCAACTTGCGCAGGTGATCCGTGTCGAATACGGCGGCGTGCGTGTGCTGGACTTGGACCGGCTGCGTCGTTACACCGGGGCCTGAACAGCCTTCCCGCCCGGGCCTACACTGGCCGCGGACTCCTTGATCGCCTGCCCCTACCCATGATGCTGCGCCCCTTTCTTGCTCTGATCCTGTCCCTTGTGACTGCTTGGGCCTCCGCCCAGACCCCCCAGGCCCTGTTGCCCGCTGGCATGACCCAGGTCACCAGCGTCGAAGGCATCACCGAATACCGCCTGGCCAACGGCCTGCAGCTGCTGCTGGTGCCGGACGACTCCAAGCCCACCACCACGGTCAACGTCACCTACCGCGTCGGCAGCCGGCATGAAAACTACGGCGAAACCGGCATGGCCCACCTGCTGGAACACATGGTCTTCAAGGGCACGCCCACGCTGAAGGACCCGTGGCCGGAATTCAGCAAGCGCGGGTTCCGTGCCAACGGCAGCACCAGCTACGACCGCACCAACTACTTCGCCAGCTTTGCGGCCAATGACGACAACCTGCGCTGGTTCATCAACTGGCAGGCCGACATCATGGTCAACAGCTTCGTCGCGCGGGCCGACCTGGACGCCGAGATGACTGTGGTGCGCAATGAATTCGAAAGCGGCGAGAACAGCCCTGGCCGTGTGCTGCTGCAGAAGGTCTTTGCCAGCATGTACCAGTGGCACAACTACGGCAAAAGCACCATAGGCGCGCGCACCGACATTGAAAACGTCGACGTCCCGCGCCTGCAGGCCTTCTACCGCCAGTACTACCAGCCGGACAACGCCACGCTGATCGTCAGCGGCAAGTTCGACACCAACCAGGTGCTCAGCTGGGTGGCGCAATCCTTCGGCGTGCTGAAGAAGCCCACGCGTGTGCTGCCGGTGCAGTACACGCTGGACCCGCCGCAGGACGGTGAACGTGCCGTGGAAGTGCGCCGTGTCGGCGGCAACCCGCTGGTCTACATGACCTACCACGTGCCACCTGGCGCGCACCCGGACTTTGCCGCGGTGCACATGCTGTCCCTGGTGCTGGGCGACACACCCGGCGGCAGGCTGCACAAGCGCCTGGTGGAAACCAAGCTGGCGGCGCAGACCTTTGCCGGCGCCTGGTCCCTGGCCGAACCCGGCCCGCTGATCCTGGGCATGGCCCTGGCGCCGGGGCAGGACCTGGACAAGGCCCGCAGCACCATGTCCGCCGTGCTGGACGC
>JANOAM010000872.1:0-1836 GCA_031411215.1 Betaproteobacteria bacterium | reverse complement strand
GCCATGCGCAGCAAGGAAGACGCGCACGACTACCGTTATTTCCCGGACCCCGACCTGCCGCCGTTGGTGATCGCGCCCGAATGGGTGGCGCGTGTGAAGGCATCCATGCCCGAGTTGCCTGCCGCCATGGCCAAGCGCTTCGAGCAGACCGACGGCCTGCCCACCGACGACGCGGCCATGATGACGCAGAGCCTGGCCATGGCGAGGTACTACGAGGCCGTGCGCGACGCGTCTGGCCAGCCCAAGCTGGCGGCCAACTGGCTGATGGGCGAGGTGAGCAAGCGTTTGAATGCCGAAGGCCGGGACATCGCGGCCGTGGCGCTGACGCCGGCCTTGCTGGCGCAGCTGATCAAGCGCGTGGCCGACGGCACCGTGTCGCACAACGGCGCGCGCCAGGTCTTTGACGCACTGTGGTCGGGCGCAGCCAGCGATGTGGACGCCAGCATCGAAGCCAAGGGCCTCAAGCAGATGAACGACACCGGCGCACTGCTGGCCATCGTGGACGAAGTCATCGCGGCCAACGCCAGGAATGTCGAGGAGTTCCGGGCCGGCAAGGACAAGGCCTTCAATGCGCTGGTCGGCCAGGTCATGAAGGCCAGCAAGGGCAAGGCAAACCCGGCGCAAGCCGGCGAGTTGTTGCGTCAGCGCCTGTCGGGCGGCTGAACAGCCTTACTTGGCCTTGGCAGCCGCTGAGCCGCCGGACGCGGCCGGTTTGGGCACCGGCTTGGCCGGCAGCGGCGGCGGCAGGTTCATGGGGCCCAGAGAGCCTGCAGGCGCGCCGGCCCACAGGCGGCGCAGCCGCTCCAGTTCCGCGTCGTAGATCTTGACGATGCGGCCCAGTTCAGCGGCTTGCGTGGCACTGGAACTGCGCTGCGCGTCCACGGACGCGTCGTTGGCCTCGATGGACGCGCGCAGCTTGGGCGGCAGCGTCTTGCCCTGGTAGAACTCGGCTTCTTCCTGCAGCGGCTTGCGCTCGGCCTGCAGTTCGCGAAGGCGGATCTCGGTGGCCTTGATGGCCAGCCGCACGGTGTCCAGGGCGGATTCGCGGGCGCGCTGGTGCGTGGCTTCGTCGGGGTAGCGCGCGGTCAGGTTGCGGTCACGGCGCACGGCGTCGGCCTGCGCGGCACGGGCCTCCGCAGCCGCGCGTTCACGCGCTTCCTTGTCGGCACGCTCTTCCGCTGTCAACGTAGCGGGCACCACGGCGCGCAGGGAGCCGTCGCGGTTCAGCAGTTGCTGTTCCTTGTGGGAACAATCGGCGATCGGCCGGTCGGCCGTGAGGCGGCGGCCTTTCTCGTCGGTGCAGGTGTAGATGCCGCCGCCGGGTGCAGGGCCGGCAGCACGGGCGGTGCCACTGGCCGCCATGGCCAGCGCCAGCAGACAGAGCGCAAGCGCGCGGGCCATCAAGCTCAGACGCCGTAGCGGTCGCGGTAGGCCTGCACTGGCGCGGCATGCGCGGCCAGTTTAGCGCCGGCCGTGCCGTGCAGGTAGGCCAGCAGGTCGGTCAGCGTGGCGATGGCGGCCACCGGCAGGCCCAGTTCGCGTGTCACGAATTGCACGGCGCTGTGGTCGGCGTCGCGGCCACCCTCGGTGGCTTTTTCCTGGCGGTCCAGCGCAATGGCCACACCGCAGGGCGTGGCGCCGGCCTTCTGGATCATGGTGATGGATTCGCGCACCGAGGTTCCCGCAGAAATGACGTCATCAATGATGAGAACGCGGCCGCGCACCGGCGCGCCGACCAGCGTGCCACCTTCGCCGTGGTCTTTCGCTTCCTTGCGGTTGTACGCGAAAGGCACGTTGCGGCCCTGACGCGCCAGTTCCACGGCCACGGCGGAGGCC
>JANOAM010000871.1:0-7473 GCA_031411215.1 Betaproteobacteria bacterium | reverse complement strand
GACGGCACTCGACTCGGTGGGCGCTTGCCTACGCGCGTCACCGCCCCACCGATCGCAGCGCCGATGACGGCCCCGATGGCCATCATCACCAACCTGAGCCCCCCGTCGCCATTCAAGGCCGCGAACAATCCAGCAGCGGCGCCGACGGCGATGAATCCAAAGAAGATCGCCTTTCGCACGACAGACATCCTCCTATGCGCAGCGTACTCGTCGGCTCGCAGTTTGCAAACCCCAGTCATCACCACACCGCCCAACCACTTTGCCATCAGCATTCGGTCTGCTGAAGGTGCGCAGTGGGGTATCGGCGGTCCGGCACCCAGCCTTACTCGTGCGCATGTTCAGTCCAAGCCCCCACGAGCATCGGACAGAGAGACGTTCAGGACGTCAACGAGGGACTCGACTGATAGACTGACCGGTGGAGTTTTGCTGGCCGGTTCGCCTCGCATTCGTCCCAACGAATCTCACTACAGCGCAGGTTTGGTGTGGGGTAAATCGTGGGGTTCGGCTACCACCATGACATCAAATATCCATACGAATCAACAGCCTGGAGCTGATCCCGAGCTTCAGGTGCAGAACATCGAGTGATGATTTGTGGGGTCTCTTGCCACTTCAAATCGCCCCGTGAGTCGTTGATTTCCAACCAGGCGCCCTGCTGGGAGCCTCTGCTGCAACGATCCAGACCGAAATCGCCAGGGTGCCTCATGCGTCGCGGAGTTGTTCCTTCATGAGGCGGCGCACGACAGTCAGTGACGGCGCTTCGCTGCGGCCGGCCAGCGTGACGATGGCGAACCGCGCGGTTGCCTCCAGCGGCGGCTTCATCGTCAGTTCCGCCAGGTCGGGACCCGCGGACCGGATGGCGATCAGCACGGCATCGGTGTGCCGCGTCAATTCGACCAGGCTCGGAATCTCCTCGCAGCGCAGCGTGACGCAGCGCGCCGGGTGCGCATCAGGGCCGTAGCGCTCGACCAGGACACGCGCGACCTCGTCGCTCAGCGGCGTCGCCGCGACCGGATACGCGCGCAGTTGATCAAAGCTCACGCCTCCGCGCTTGCGCAGCAGCGGGTGGCCGCGCCGGCACAGGAAGGCGCCCCGCATCTCGTAGGTATCGGTGGTGCGCAAGTCGGGAGCGGGTGCAACCGACCGGGCATCGACCACCAGCGCATCGATCGTGCGCTCGCGCAGGCCGCGTTCAAGCAGGTCGGTGCGGCCACGCGAAATCTCGAGCTGCAATTGCGGATGGTGCTTGGCCATGTGCATCAGCAGCGGCGTCATCAACATCGCGCCTGGACCGGAACCCAGACCGATGCGCAGCGTGCCAACGTTTCCAAGGGCCACCTGCGCCCCGCTGTCGCGCAGGTCGTCGGCCGCTCCGACGATCTGGCGGGCACGCTCCACCACCTCGCGCCCAAAGGGCGTGACCTCGCTGCGTCGGCCGATGCGGTCAAACAGCGGTTGGCCCAGCTCAAGCTCCAGTGCACGAATGCTGCGGCTCAAGGCCGGCTGGGTCAGGAACAGGGCGCCAGCTGACTTGCTGAAAGAGCCGGTCTGGACCAGCGACAGCAGGTGTCGCAACTGCACGAGAGTCATGGTCGGCGCTCCACTGTTTGTGCTTCAAACTCATGCTAACTCAGCCAACAATGCATTGGACTTTGCAATCCCCGAAACCTACATTGACCCAACCCGAAGCCCACCGTCTCCCTTGCACCCCCAGGAGTTGCCATGACGAAGTTCCAACGCTCGTTGACCTTGATGGCCGGCCTGCTGCTCAGCGTCAGCGCGGCCGTCGCGCAGAACTGGCCTGCGAAGCCGGTCAACCTGATGGTCCCGTACCCTGCGGGCGGCCCGTCGGACGCCATCGCGCGCATCTTCTTCAGCCCGCTCGGCAAGGAGCTGGGGCAGCAGGTGCTGGTGGAAAACCTGGGCGGTGTCAGTGGTGCGCTGGCGGCGCAGAAAGTGTTGGCCGCGCCCGCCGATGGTTACTACATCTTTCAGGGCTCGCCCAACGAAGTGATCCTGTCGCCGATGGCCAATGCCGCCGTGAAGCTGAAGACGGAAGACTTCCGCCTGGTGCACCCGGTGGCCGATGCGGTGATGGTCTTCGTGACCCGCAAGGACCTGCCGGCCAACAACATTGACGAGCTGATCGCCCTGGCTCGCAAGTCAGCCGACAAACCGCTGACCTATGGCAGCGTGGGCATCGGCTCGCTGTACCACCTGATCCTTGAGAACGTGCAGGCCGCAACAGGCGTCAAGCTGGCGCATGTGCCGTACAAGGGCAACGCACCGCTGCTGCAAGACATTGCCGGCGGCCAGGCCGACTTCGCGGTGCTGGTGTACAGCGCGGCCATGGGTGCGCTGGCCGAGCAAGGGCGCCTGAAGGTGATCGGCCAGCTCGGCGCGCAGCGCTCGGAGTTGCTGAAGAACGTGCCGGCTGCAGGCGAGAGCCAGGCGCTGAAGAACTTCTCCTACAAGATCTGGACCGGTTTCATGGTGCCGAAGAGCACGCCGGAAGACGTGGTGGTCCGCTTGCACGCCGCGATCAGCAAGACGCTGCAAGACCCGGCCGTGCGCACCCAACTGGCCGCACAGACCCAGCTCGCGTCGGCGCCAATGACGCTGGCCGAATCGGCGAAGTTCTTTGAGACCGAGACCGCACGCTATCGCGCCATCGCCAAGCAGATCAACCTCCAGCCGCAGTGAGCTGGTCGTGACTTACCTGTTGCAGGCGCTGCAGGCTCGGGCCGGTGAGTTCATCAGCCTGCGCCGCGACATCCACCGCCACCCCGAATTGGCCTTTGAAGAGCACCGCACGGCCGCGCTGGTGGCCGACAAGCTCGAAGGCTGGGGCTATGCGGTCGAACGCGGCATTGGCGGCACCGGCGTGGTCGGTACGCTGGTTCGCGGTGACGGGCCAAAGCGCCTGGGCATCCGCGCCGACATGGACGCGCTGCCCATCGACGAAAGCACCGGTACCGAGTGGTCCAGCATGCATGCTGGCGTGATGCACGCCTGCGGCCACGACGGCCACACCGCCATGCTGCTGGCCGCGGCGCGCCATCTGGCTGAGCGGGGCTCGTTCGACGGCACGCTGCACCTGATCTTCCAGCCGGCAGAAGAAGGTGGCGGCGGTGCGCTGCGCATGATGGAAGACGGCCTGTTCGAGCGCTTTCGCTGTGATGCGGTCTTCGCGATGCACAACATGCCCGGCATCGAACAGGGCCATCTGGTGCTGCGTGAAGGCGCGGCGATGGCGTCGTCGGACTACGCCACCATCACGTTGCGCGGCATTGGCGGCCACGGGGCGATGCCGCACCGCGCGGCCGATCCGATCGTGGCCGCAGCCAGCATCGTCATGGCGCTGCAGACCATCGTCTCGCGCAACATCGACCCGCTGCACGCTGCGGTGGTCAGCGTGGGTGCGCTGCATGCGGGCAAGGCCAACAACGTGATCCCGGCGTCAGCGGTGATGGAGCTGAGCGTGCGCGCGCTGGACCGCGATGTGCGTGCCACGGTCGAGCGACGGATCAAGGCGCTGGTGACGGCCCATGCCCTGAGCTTTGACGTGACGGCGGAAGTCGACTGGAGGCCAGGGTATGCGGTGCTGGTCAACTCCCGGGCCGAGACTGCGTTTGCGCGCGACGTGGCGGTCCAACTGGTTGGCGCCGAGCAAGTCACGCCGCAAGGTCCGCCGCTGACCGGCAGCGAAGACTTTGCCTTCATGCTGGAACGTGTGCCCGGCAGCTATGTGTTGATCGGCAACGGCACGGGCCAGGGCGCCGGCGAAGGCGGCTGCATGGTGCACAACCCGGGCTACGACTTCAACGACCACAACATCGGTGTCGGCAGCGCGTATTGGGTTCTGCTGACTGAGCTCTTCCTGGCAACGAAAGGACTGGCCGCGGCCCCATAGAATTCCGACCCTGCAGGAGAGTGCTGCGGCCGCAAGCCGCAGCCACCGAAGGCGCAAACTCCCATGAACGCTCAGGTTCCGTACTGCACACCAACATCGCCGTCTGGAGAGACTTCACGCCCGTGAAGCACCGAAGGAGCAAGGCTCGGAGCGCAACTCCAGGCTGAATCTCTCAGGTACCAAGGACAGGGGGAGCGGCCAGCAAACTGAGAGTTGTCTCGACGTTTGCGCCACTTGTCTTTGGGACTCCTCTCATGAAAGTCATCGTTCTCGGTGCCGGGCTGCTCGGCGTCACCTCGGCCTACTTCCTGCGCCAGCAAGGTCACGAAGTCAGCGTCATCGACCGCCAGGCCTCGCCGGCCGCGGAAACCAGCTTCGCCAACGGCGGCCAGATTTCCGTCAGCCATGCGGAGCCCTGGGCCAATCCGAGCGCTCCGCTCAAGGTGCTGAAGTGGCTGGGCAAGGAAGACGCGCCGCTGCTGTTCCGCATCCGCGCCGACATGCGGCAGTGGCTGTGGGGCCTGCGGTTCCTGCGCGAATGCACGCCGGCACGCACGCGCCACAACATCGAGCAGATCGTGCGCCTGGGCACCTACAGCCGCGACATGCTGCAGCAACTGCGGCGCGACATCGGGATCACCTACGACGAGCAGACGCAAGGCATCCTGCACTTCTACACCAGCCAGCAAGAGTTCGACGGCGCTGAAGGTCCGGCCGCGCAGATGCGCGCGCTCGGCTGCGACCGTCGCGTGATCTCGGCCGACGAGGCGGTGAAGTTGGAGCCTGCGCTGCGCCACATACGGCCGCAACTGGCCGGCGCCACCTACACCGCCGAAGACGAATCGGGCGACGCCAACCTGTTTGCGCGCGAACTCGTCAAGCGCTGCGAGGCCGACGGCGTGCAGTTCCTGATGAGCCACACCGTGACCGCGCTGCGCGAGGCCGGCGGGCGCATCGATCACGTGGAAGCCACCGACAGCGAAGGCCGTTTCCAGCGCATGCGCGCCGACGCCTATGTGCTGGCGATGGGCAGCCTGTCACCGATCTACGCGCAGCCGCTGGGAATCTCGCTGCCGATCTACCCGGCCAAGGGCTACTCGGTGACGATGCCGGTGAAGGACGCGTCCATGGCACACCGGGTGTCGCTGACCGACGACGAATACAAACTGGTGTTCTCGCGCCTGGGCGACCGCCTGCGCATTGCCGGCACGGCCGAACTCAACGGCTACGACCGCGACCTGAACCGCGTGCGCTGCGAGGCGATCGTGAAGCGCGTCGAACAACTCTTCCCCGGTGCCGGAGACAGCGAACAGGCGCAGTTCTGGACCGGTCTGCGCCCGGCGACGCCGAGCAATGTGCCGATCATCGGCCGCAGCAAGCTGCCCAACCTCTTCCTCAACACGGGCCACGGCACGCTGGGCTGGACACACTCCTGCGGCTCGGGCAAGAGCATCGCGCGCATCATCAGCGGGCTGAAGCCGGAGATCGACTTCGCATTCACCGGTGAATGAATCGGCCGCTGATCGACAGCGGCGGGCTGCCTTGTCCCTCGGCACCTGCCTGGCTTGCCCTTCGGCGCCCGGGACATCAACGGCCCTGGCCAGACGACGACCTCAGCCGTTGCGCCTCAGCGTCGGCAAGCCCACGCCCGACGAATCAAACCCGCCATCCACCGCCAGCACCTGGCCATTGATGTAGCTGGCCTGCGCACTGCACAGGAAGCCCACCGCCTGCGCGATTTCTTCCGTCGTGCCGTAGCGGTTGAGCGGGATCACGTCGTGGTAGTCCGAGCGTATGGCCACCGTGTGCACGAGCTTGGCCATCTCGGTGTCCACGGGGCCGGGTGCGATGGCATTGACGCGGATGCCGGCGTTGCCCAGTTCCACCGCCTGCTGCTTGGTCAGGTGGATCAGCGCGCCCTTGCTGGTGCCGTAGGCCACACGCAGGGTGCTGGCGCGCAGGCCGGAGATGCTGGCGATGTTGACCACCGCGCCGCCGCCGTTCTTCAGCATCACGGATGCGGCGGCCTGGGTGCACAGGAAGGCGCCGTCCAGGTTGGTGTCCAGCACGTGGCGGAACTCTTCGTAGCTGGTTTCCAGGATGGGCTTGAAGATGGCCACACCGGCGTTGTTCACCAGAGCGTCTATGCGGCCGAAGCGCGCCTCCACAGCCGCCATGCAATGGGCGACCTGGTCGGGCTTGGACACGTCGCCGTGCAGGGCGAGCACATGTTCCGGGTCGGCCAGCGCACGGTCCGTGCGGGCCAGGGTCTCGGCGTCAATGTCGATCAATGCCACGCAGTGCCCGTGCGCCAGGAACCAGCGGGCAATCGCCAGGCCGATGCCGCGCGCGCCGCCGGTGACAACGGCCACGGGCTGGGGGTGATTCGTCTTGCTCATGGCGGCTCCGGGCTCCGGCGTGGAGCAGCGATTCTGGCCCCGGCGCCACTCAGGCCAGGGCCAGTGTGAACCCCACCCGAGTCACACCGGCAGACGATTCCGCCACCGTGCGCCCGGCGTGCATGCGCGCAATGGCCGCGACGATGGCCAAGCCCAATCCGTGGTGCACCTGGCCGTCGCAGCAGCGGGACTCGTCGCCGCGGAAGAAGCGGTCGAACAGGCGCGGCAGCGACTGCTCGGCAATGGCCGGTCCCTGGTTGCGCACTTCCACCCGCACCTGATGGCCCGCGTCCGGCGCAATGCCGATGACCACCGTGCTGCCTGGGCTCGCAAATCGCGTGGCATTGCCCAGCAGGTTGGACACGGCACGCTTGAAGAGCGATTCGTCCACCGGCAGCGTGGCGTCGCCTTCCACTTGCAGCAGCAGGCCTGCATCTTCAAGCGAACCTTCGTGAAACTCCACCACCTGATGCGCCAGCGTGGCCAGGCTCACGGGTGCGCCGCGCCGAGCCACGGCGCCGCGGTCGGCTTGCGACAGGAACAGCATGTCGTTGACCATGGCCGCAAGCCGCTGCAGTTCTTCCAGGTTGGACGCCAGCGTGTCGCGCAGCTCTTCCACCGGCCTTTCGCGCGACAGCACCACCTCGGTCTGGCCCATGAGGTTGGCCAGTGGCGTGCGCAGTTCGTGGGCCACGTCGGCATTGAAGCCTTCCAACTGGCCGTAGGACTGCTCCAGGCGCTCCATCAGCGCGTTGAACTGGGCGATCCACGGCAGCAACTCTTCCGCCGGGTCGGCCAGTTGCAGGCGCAGGTTCAGCTGCTGCGGCGAAATGGCACGGGTCTGCGCCGCCAGTTCGTGCAGCGGCTGCAGTTCGCGCCGCACATGCCAGCGCACGCCCAGGGCCACCAGGGCGCCGGCCGCCAAGGTCAGCGCCACCAGCAGCAGCGCCCAACGCTGGCCCATGGCCGCGTCGGCCGCATAGTCCACCGTGTAGCGCGCATGCAGTTCGCCGCCCAGTCCATCGCCGGTGGCGATCCTGAAGTCGCCACTGCGGCGGTGCTCGCCGCTGGCGGCCCCGATGTCCGTGTCGGCATGCAGCAGCCGGCCGTCGGACGTCCACACCTGCAGCCGGTTGCGGCCACGCATGGGCTCGTCGGACTTCA
>JANOAM010000870.1:0-1554 GCA_031411215.1 Betaproteobacteria bacterium | reverse complement strand
GCGGCCTTGCTGGCGCTGTACGGGCTGTTGGGTTCGTAGGCGTGGGTCTCGGTGAAGGCCGGCGCCGTGGGGGACA
The DNA here is from genome assembly GCA_031411215.1 of Betaproteobacteria bacterium. Classification (GTDB taxonomy): domain Bacteria; phylum Pseudomonadota; class Gammaproteobacteria; order Burkholderiales; family Burkholderiaceae_C; genus Rubrivivax. The sequence goes on along the minus strand of JANOAM010000870.1, from coordinate 1,478 downwards.
GGCTGCCGTAGACCTCGTCGGTGCTGACATGGTGAAAGCGGAAAGCCCCCTTGGCGTCGCCTTCCTGTGCGCTCCAATAGCCGCGCACGGCTTCCAGCAGCGTGAACGTGCCGTCCACGTTGGTCTTCATGAAGGCGCCAGGGCCGTGGATGCTGCGGTCGACATGGCTTTCGGCCGCGAAGTGCACGACGGCACGCGGCCGGTGCTCAGCCAGCAAGCGGTCCAGCAGCGCGCGGTCGCAGATGTCGCCCTTGATGAAGAGGTGGCGCGGGTTGCCTTGCAGCGAGGCCAGGTTCTGCAGATTGCCGGCGTAGGTCAGGGCGTCCAGGTTCAGCACTGGCTCGTCGGATTGGGCCAACCAGTCCAGCACGAAGTTGCTGCCGATGAAGCCGGCGCCGCCGGTCACGAGAATGGTCATGCAGGCCCCTTCCGGGCGAGTCGTTTCGGCCGGCAGTTTATGTCCGGCCGTAGGTGTCTTCGAAACGAACAATGTCGTCTTCACCCAGGTAACTGCCGGACTGCACCTCGATGATCTCCAGCGGCACCTTGCCCGGGTTGCGCAGGCGGTGGGTCTCGCCCAGCGGGATGTAGGTGCTCTGGTTTTCCGACAGCAGGATGACCTTGCTGCCCACCGTCACCTCGGCCGTCCCGGTGACGACGATCCAGTGTTCTGCGCGGTGATGGTGCATCTGCAGGCTGAGCGACGCGCCGGGCTTGACCATGATGCGTTTGACCTGGTCACGGGCGCCGTGGTCGATGCTGTCGTACCAGCCCCAGGGCCTGAAGACCTTGCGGTGCAGGGCCTGCTCGCCCCGCTGTTCGCGGCCCAGGCGCGCCACGATGTTCTTCACGTCCTGGCTTTTGTCGCGGCGCGCCACCAGCACGGCGTCAGGCGTTTCCACCACCACCACGTCGTCGAGGCCCACCACACTGACCAGGCGACTGGTTGCATGCACCAGGGTGTTGCTGCAGTCGCTCAGCAGCACGTCACCCACGCTGGCATTGCCGTGTTCGTCCTTGGGCGCGACCTGCCAGACCGCTTCCCAGGCACCCAGGTCGTTCCAGCCGGCGGTCAGCGGCTCCATGCGGATGTCCAGCACGCCGGGGCACTTCTCCATCACGGCGTAGTCCACTGACTCGGACGGCACGGCGGCGAACTCGGCCTTGCCGGGTCGTACGAAGACCGTATCCGTGCTGCGCGCGGCATAGGCCGCGCGGCAGGCGCTGGCAATGTCGGGCCTGAAGCGTTCCAAGGCGGCCATCCAGACCGAGGCCCGCAGCACGAACATGCCGGCGTTCCAGAAGTAGTTGCCGGAAGCGATGTAGGTCTCGGCCGTGGCCAGGTCGGGCTTTTCCACGAACTGCGCCACGCGCGGGCCTTCAGCGCGGATGTAGCCGTAGCCCGTCTCCGGCCGGTCGGGCGTCACGCCCAGAACCGTGATGGCGCCATCGGCCGCTGACCGCACGGCACGGCGCAG
>JANOAM010000869.1:0-1865 GCA_031411215.1 Betaproteobacteria bacterium | reverse complement strand
GCATGAAGCGACAGGACCTGCCCTTTGTTGGTGGCCATGTGGCCTGGCGTTGCCTGGGCAGTGGCCCGCCGCTGGTGCTCTTCCACGGCGGCCACGGCGCCTGGGCGCACTGGGTGCGCAATGTGGACGCGCTGTCGCAGCACTTCACCGTCTGCGTGCCGGACCTTCCCGGCTACGGCGATTCTTCCGCACCGGCGGCGCCCACCATGGCGTCGTTGCTGGACGCCACGCAGCAGACGCTGGACGCACTGCTGGGCGCGCAAACGCCCATCGCGCTGGCAGGCTTCTCTTTCGGCGGCCTGGTGGCGGCGCAGCTGGCCGCACGCCGCGGCGCGGTGTTGAAGCTGGCCCTGCTGGGCCCGGGTGGACACGGCGGCGCGCGCCGGCCCCAGGGTGAACTGCGCTCCTGGCGCGAAGCCCTGGCCAACCGGGACGACACCGCACTGCGCGAGACCATGCGCCTCAACCTGCAACTGCACATGCTGGCCGGCCCGCCGGACGAAGAGGCGCTGGCCATCCACACGCAGGCCTGCCTGCGCACACGCTTCCACAGCAAGACCATCTCACGTGCAGGCGGCCTGCCCGAGACGCTGCGCCGGCTGGACTGCCCCGTGCTGCTGGCCTGGGGTGAACACGACGTCACCGCCACGCCGGTGGACCTGGCGCCGGTCCTGGCCGCGGACTGCAAACAAGCACAGACGCACATCGTGCCCGGCGCCGGGCATTGGGTGCAGTACGAGGCGGCTGACGAGGTGAACGCCTTGCTGCAGGCCTGGTTCACTCGGCCTTGAACAGGTGCAGGTAGGTGCGGCTGACCGTCAGCACTTCGGGGCGGCGTTTGAAGTGCAGGTCGGCCTTCTCGTTGGCGCCCGGCGTCACGTGGCTCACCGCGTGCAGATTGACCACCACGGCACGGTGCACCTGCTGGAACTGCAGCGGGTCCAGCTGCTCCACCAGCACCTTCAGCGACGTGCGGATCAACGCCTCGGCCGGCTTGCCACCGTCGCCACGCCAGGCGACCAGCGTGTACTTCTCGTCGGACTTCAAGTAGTCCACGTCATCCACCGGGATCAGCCGCACTGACGCACCCACCGCCGCACGGATCCAGCGTTGCGGGCCCGCAGCCGGGCTTCCAAGTGAAGCCGCTGGCGCCTTGAGCTTGTCCGCCAACTGCTGCAGCAGCGCGTCGGTGGCCAGCGCCGGCTGCTCCAGCCGCAGGCGCTCACGCAGCCGCGCCACGGTGTCGGCCAGGCGCGCGGCCTGCACGGGCTTCACCAGGTAGTCGAAGACCCCCTGCTCAAAGGCCTGCAGCGCGTACTGGTCAAAGGCCGTGATGAACACGACATGCGCGCGCCGGCCGATGCGCTGCGCGACCGCGATGCCCGACGCGCCCGGCATGTGCACGTCCAGGAAGCAGACCGCCGGCCGCAGCGCTTCGAACTGCTCGATGGCTTCCAGCCCGTTGCGGGCCTGGGCCACGAGCTGCAGTTCAGGCCAGTGCCGGGCCAGCAAGCCTGCCAGCACCTCACGCAGCAGCGGTTCGTCGTCGGCAATCAGCGCGGTGGTCATGTCCAGGAACGGGTCATGTCTGAGAAGGGAATTCGACTTCGGTCAGCACACCCTGCGGCTGCACTTCGCTCAAGCGCAAATCAGCCTGGCCGTCAAAGGCCAGTTGCAGGCGTTCGCGCAGCGTCGTCAGGCCCGTGCCCAGGCCTGTGCTGCCGGGCTGCAGGCCGACGCCGGTGTCACGCACCTCCGCCAGGCAACGGCCATTGGGCAGCAGCTGCACCCGCACGTCGATGCGGCCGCCGTCCAGGCTGGGGTCTATGCCGTGGCGCACGGCGTTTTCCACCGGCGTCAGCAGC
>JANOAM010000868.1:0-14832 GCA_031411215.1 Betaproteobacteria bacterium | reverse complement strand
GCCGAACGCCGGCAAGATCATGATGTAGACCTCGGGGTGACCGAAGAACCAGAAGATGTGCTGGTACATCACCGGGTCACCGCCGCCGGCGGGGTTGAAGAAGCTGGTGCCGAAGTGGCGGTCGGTCAGCGTCATCGTGATGGCACCGGCCAGCACCGGCATCACCGCGATCAGCAGGTAGGCCGTGATCAGCCAGGTCCAGCAGAACAGCGGCATCTTCATCAGCGTCATGCCCGGCGCGCGCATGTTCAGGATGGTGACGATGATGTTGATCGACCCCATGATGGAGCTGGCGCCCATGATGTGCATCGCGAAGATGCCGGCGTCCATGCTGGGGCCCATCTGCAGGGTCAGCGGCGCATAGAGCGTCCAGCCGGCGGCAGGCGCGCCGCCGGGCATGAAGAAGGAACCGACCAGCATGCCGGCCGCCGGGATCAGCAGCCAGAAGCTCAGGTTGTTCATGCGCGCGAAGGCCATGTCGGCCGCGCCAATCTGCAGCGGCACCATCCAGTTCGCAAAGCCCACGAAGGCCGGCATGATGGCGCCGAAAACCATGATCAGGCCGTGCATGGTGGTGAGCTGGTTGAACAGCTCCGGGTTCACGAACTGCAGGCCGGGCTGGAACAGTTCGGCGCGGATGCCCAAGGCCAGCACGCCACCCACCATCAGCATGGTGAAGCTGAACAGCAGGTACATCGTGCCGATGTCCTTGTGGTTGGTGGCGAACAGCCAACGCCGCCAGCCGTGCGGGGCGCCGTGGTCATGGTCGTGCGAGTGATCGCCAGAATGGTCGTCGTGGCCGTGATGGTCCAGAACTGCGCTCATGGGTGGGGTTCCTTGCTTCGACGACGCTGATTACTTGCGGGCGGCAACAATTTCAGCGGGCTGCACGAGCTGGCCGGTCTTGTTGCTCCAGTTGTTCTTGGTGTACGTGATGACTGCAGCCAGTTCGGTGTCCGACAGCTGCTTCCACGCCGGCATGGCGCCGTTGTTCTGGCCATTGAGGAGCACGGCGATCTGCTTGCCCTTGTCGGCGTCCTGCACCACGGCCGCCCCGTCCAACGCCTTGATCGGGCCGGCACCCTTGCCGTCCGCCCGGTGGCAGGCGGCGCAGTTGGCGCTGTAGACCTTTTCGCCACGGGCGACCAGTTCGTCCAGCTTCCAGACCTTGGAAGGATCATCCGCGGCGGCCGCCATTTCCTTCTTCTTGCCTTCGACCCACTTGGCGTAGTCGGCCTGGCTCACCACCTTCACGTGGATGGGCATGTAGGCGTGTTCCTTGCCGCAGAGCTCCGCGCACTGGCCGTAGAAGTCGCCGGTCTTCTGGGCGCGGAACCAGGTGTCGCGCACGAAGCCGGGGATGGCGTCCTGCTTGACGCCCAGGCTGGGCACCATCCAGGCGTGGATCACGTCGTTGGCGGTGGTGACGATGCGGATCTTCTTGTCCACGGGCACCACCAGCGGCTGGTCCACCTTCAGCAGGTAGTCGTCACCACTGGGCTTGCCGCTGTCGGACATGATGCGGTGCGACACGTCCAGCGTCTGCAGGAAGTTGATGCCTTCGCCTTCACCCTTGAGGTAGTCGTAGCCCCACTTCCACTGGTAACCGGTGGCCTTGATGGTGAGGTCGGCGTTGGTGGTGTCTTTCATGGCCACCACGGTGCGTGTGGCCATGGCACCCATGGCGATGACGATCAAGAGCGGCACCACCGTCCAGGCGATTTCAACCGCCACGCTCTCGTGGAAGTTGGCGGCCTTGTAGCCCAATGACTTGCGGTGTTTGAGGATGGAATAGAACATCACCCCGAACACCGCCACGAAGATCACCAGGCAGACGATCAGCATGAAGTCGTGCAGCCAGACCTGCTGCTCGCCGATCTTGGTCACGGGCACGTGCAGGTCCAGCTGGTTGACCTTGGGCCCACCGGGCAGGTCGTTCACGGCCCAGGCCGCGCCGGTGGCCGCAAGCGCAGCCAGCGACAGGCTCAGCTGGGAAAGGCGGTGCCAGAAAGAGGTCATGGTCTTCATCGTCTTCGCTTGGGGTTCGCTTCAGTGTTCGGTGTGTTCAGGCCGCGTGCCGGCGCGAGCATGGCGCAAGGCCTGGCGCAGTTCCTGCGCAAAGGCGCTGCGCAGTTCGGGGCGCAGGAGGCGCCCCACATGCAGGGTGTGGCCACTGCCGCTCAGCTGCACCAGGGAACCCTGGCCCGCCTGGGGTTCCACGCGCAGACAGTCGGCTTGCCAGCCGGCACGTTCGGTGCGGCCGGCCAGTGTCTGTTCGACAAGCAGCGAACGGCCGACCAGGGTCAGCTCTTCGCGGTCGGCCGCGTGGCGTGCAAAGAGGACCAGCGCCGCACCCACGGCCAACAGTTCGGCACCGGCGAAGGCCGCGACATAGGGCGCGCCTTGCCAGTAGAAGAAGCCCGCAATGGCGCCGGACAGGCCACACAGCGACAGGAACACCATGCCCAGCTGGCGTGGCGTGACGGAGCAGTTGCGCTTCATCAACCACTGCACAGCCGCTGCCTGGCCTTCAACGCCAGCAACCACGATGCGCCGGCCGAAAGGACGCGCAGAAGGCGCGGCCACGGACCATGGACTGGAGACGAGCGTGGCGGACATCAGGTACGGCGTGCGGATGCTGCAGGCAAACGTTGCGGGCTGGGCGGTGCGGTGTGCTGGGCTTGGGCTTGGGCCGTCAGGCACACGAACCCCGGTCAGGCGACCGCCGGTTCCACCTCCGATACAAGCATCAGATTCTAGCCCAGCGGTGTTGCGCCACGGCACCAGCCCACCACAGGCTCAGCGTGGTGGGCCACCACGCCGCACCATGGCCCGCATGTCGTCCAGCGACACCGCCGTTTCGCCAGTGAGCTTTGGGCGCGGCGCCGGCTTGAAGGCGTGCCCGTAGACCAGCTCGAAGACCAGCGCGATGCGGCCATCGGGCCCGGCCAGTGTGTTCAAGCCTTCCACCAGCTGCGCCCGCCAGCGCGGCGTGCGCAGACCGGCTGAACGCTGCAGGTCCACGTTGCCACCCAGCGTGCGCAACTCGGCCAGCAGCGCGTCGGCAGAGGCCCAGGTCAGCGTGAGCGTCTCCTGGTCCATCACCGGGTCGGCAAAACCCGCCTGCACCAGCATGTCGCCCAGGTCGTGCATGTCGACAAAAGGTGCCAGCGGTACCGGCCAGCCCAGGCTGTCGTAAACCTGGACCAAGTCCCGCAGCGAACCCGGGCCCAGCGTGGAGAACATCAGGAAGCCATCGACGGCCAGTGCACGGTGCCAGGCCGCCACTTCCAGCTGCGGGTCGACCACGCCGTGCAAGACCATGTTGGCCCACAACAGGTCCGCGCTGGCTGCGCCCACTTCGGGCGGCCGCAGCACAGCCTGCGGGGCCAGGCCGGCCAGCGTCTTCCACCACACCGGCCGCCGCGCCGCGGCCGTGGCGGCGCGGCGCTCTTCGTCGGCTTCGACGGCACGGACCTCCGCCTTCGGGTAGGCGGCAGACAACACCGGCTGACCGGCGCCGACAAAGGCGCCCCAATCCAGGACCCGTGCAGGTTGCAGCTTGATGATCGACAAGCGTTCACCCATGCGGCGGGCCACTTCGCCATGCAGCCAGGGCGCCCGGGCCTGGCGCTGCAGACGGCGGCGCACCAGGGCCAGCGCAGCAGCGTCCAGCGGCCGCGGTGCGCCGCGTTCGGGCGCTTTTGAAGACATGGCGGGCAGTATATTGAGCCGGTGCCTCCGCCCTTGCCCGCCCTCACGCCCAGCCAGTGCGAGGTCTGCCGGCAGTGGTCAGCAGCCTCCATCTGCGGCGACTGCATCGCCCGCTTCGCGGCACCCGTTGCACGCTGCGCCCGCTGCGGTTTGCGCATGGGCCTGGCAACGCCGGCCTGTGGCGCCTGCCTGCGCGAGCCACCGCCGTTCGAGCGGACAGTCTGTGCCGCCGACTATGGCTTTCCCTGGGACAGCCTCATAGGCGACCTCAAGTTCAATGCCCGTGAGGACCTGGCCGGTCCGCTGGCGCAACTGCTGAGCGATGCGGTTCGCGCAGCGGCGGGCCCACCGCCGGACCTGATCCTGCCCATTCCGCTGTCACCGCAGCGCCTGGCCGAGCGCGGCTACAACCAGGCGTGGGAACTGGCCCGGTGCACGGCACGGCTGCAAGGCCACCCGGCGCGTCACGACGTCTTGCTGCGACCTTCGGACACGGCCCATCAGGCAGAACTGTCCCGCGCCGCACGCCAGCGCAACCTGCCCGGTGCGTTCATGGTGGACCCGCGGCAACGCGGCGCGGTGCAGGGCAAGCGCGTGGCTTTGGTCGACGATGTCATGACGACGGGCGCCACAGCGCGCGAAGCCGCGTCTACCCTGCTGCGCGCAGGTGCGGCGGCGGTCGATCTGTGGATGCTGGCCCGCACACCCGATTGAAATGAATCTGTCCCCAGCTCACTGCGTTCGCGGCCCCCGAGGGACGCGTCAGCGGCTTCGGGCGGCCGGGCGACACTGACCCGCATGTTCCACATCGTCCTGGTCCACCCCGAGATCCCGCCCAACACGGGCAACGTGATCCGCCTGGCCGCCAACACCGGCTGCACGCTGCATCTGGTGGAGCCGCTGGGCTTTTCCATGGACGACAAGCTGCTGCGCCGCGCCGGCCTGGACTACCACGAGTGGGCCGACGTGAAACGCCACGCCAGCTGGGCCGCGCTGCAGGCCGCCCATGCTCCCGACGCGGCGCGGTGCTTTGCCTTCACCACGCACGGCTCGCAACCGCTGCACGGCGGGGCCTTCAAGCCCGGTGACTGGTTCATCTTCGGCAGCGAGAGTGCGGGCCTGCCGCCACAGCTTCGCGACAGCTTTCCCACCGCACAGCGTGTGCGCCTGCCCATGCGGCCGGGTCAGCGCAGCCTGAATCTCAGCAATGCCGTGGCCGTGGTGGTATTTGAAGCCTGGCGCCAGAACGGCTTTGCCGGTGGCGGCTGAACGCGCGATCAGTCCGGCGACGATTCCGATCGCGACTGGCGCGACATCAACGTCACCATGGCTTGCGCAGGTGCCAGGCGGCCCTGCAGCACATCGACCACCGCCGCGGCAATGGGCATCTCCACACCCAGCGACTGCGCACGGGCCAGCACGGTGGCCGCGGTCAACACGCCTTCGGCCACATGCCCCAGTTCTTCCAGCGCCTGCGCCAGCGGCTTGCCGGCGGCCAGCGCCAGGCCGACCCTGCGGTTGCGCGACAGATCGCCGGTGGCAGTCAGGACCAGGTCACCCAGGCCAGACAGGCCCATGAAGGTCTCGGGCTTTGCGCCCAGGGCCAGGCCCAGGCGTGTCATCTCAGCCAGGCCGCGGGTGATCAGCGCCGCCCGTGCGTTGAGCCCGACACCGGGCATGCCGTCGACGATGCCGGTGGCAATGGCCATCACGTTTTTCACCGCGCCGCCAACCTCCACGCCTACCACGTCGGCCGACGTGTAAACACGCAGCGCGCTGCCGTGGAAGGCCGTGACAGCCGCTTGCGCCAGTTCGGGTGTGCTGCTGGCAGCGACCAAGGCGGTGGGCAGGCCACTGGCGACTTCCTGCGCAAAGCTGGGGCCCGAAATGACGCCACAGGGCATGCCAGGCCGCACGGCGCGAGCCACCTCATGACCCAGCAGGCCGGTGCCCGCTTCAAAGCCCTTGCACAGCCACAGCGCACCCGGTCCTTCGGGCAACGCCTGCAACGCGCAGCGCAAGCCCGCCATGGGCGTGGCGATGATGGTCAGGCCGGCTGCACCATGGTACTGCGCGGCGCGCAGGTCGCTGGTGATGCCCAGCGCCGGGGGCAGTGACGCGTCGGCCAAATAGCGCGCGTTGCAGCGGGCCTGCAGCATGGCTGCGGCCTGCGCGGGGTCACGGGCCCAGAGTTGCACCGCGTGCCCGGCAGTCTGCGCCGCCAAAGCCAGTGCCGTGCCCCAGGCACCGGCGCCGAGTACCGCGATCTTCATGGCCGGCCTGCCTGTGTGAGTGAGCAGCGCCGTTGGCGGGCGCCGCGTCTCTTCAGTTGGCGTTGGCGATGATGCTGGAGCCGCCGTTCGCCTGCGCCTGCTGGGCCTCGAACATGGCCTGGAAGTTGACTTCCGTGAGCAGGATGGGCGGGAAGCCGGCACGCGTGCACACGTCGGAGACGATCGCGCGCAGGTAGGGGTAGATCATCTGCGGGCAGACGATGCCGATGATCCCCTGCATCTGCTCTTCCGGCACATTGCGGATCTCGAAGATGCCTGCCTGCTTGGCTTCCACCAGGAACAGCACCTTGTCTTTGACTTTGGTGGTGACGGTGGCGGTGACGCTGACTTCGTAGACGCCATCAGCCACGGGCTCTGCGCCCATCGCCAGGTTGATATCGACCTGGGGCTGCGACTGCTCCAGCAGGATCTGCGGCGAATTGGGTTGTTCCAGCGACAGGTCCTTCAGGTACATGCGCTGGATCTGGAACACGGGAGTCTCGTCGGCCATGGTGCGTCTCAAGGTGAAAGAAGGCCCGGCGCCTAAGGTGGTGCCGGGCCGGAATGTGGATTATCAGCCAGCGGGATCAGCCCGCGAACAGACCGCTCGAGCCTCAGCGGCCCAGCATGGGCAGCAATGCACCTTGGTGGTCCAGCGCCATGAGATCGTCGCAGCCGCCAACATAGGTGCTGCCGATGAAGATTTGAGGCACGGTACGGCGGCCGGTGAGCGCGACCATCTGGTCCCGTTGCACCGGGTCCAGGTCAACCCGGATCTCCTCGATCTGATCAACACCCCGCTGCTTGAGCAGCGCCTTGGCGCGCACGCAGTAAGGGCAGACCTGCGTGGTGTACATCTTCACTGCCGTCATGGAAGCCTTTTCGCTGTGGATTCAGCTGCCGCTGGATCAAGAGTCGCGATTGTCCGGTGCCGGGCAAGACCTTGCCGCTGCGCGGTCAGGCCGTCTTGTTGTTGGCCCTGTCTTCGACCTTTGCCAGGGGGAGTTGTGCCTCGCCCCATGCCTTGGTGCCACCGGCCACGGCCGTGGCCTTGTCGTAGCCGGCCTTGCGCAGCAGCGCTGCCGCGCGGCCTGCGCGCGCGCCACTGGGGCACAGCAGCAGGATGGGCAGCTGCTTGTTGCTGGGGATGTCCTTGGAGCCTTCCAGCTGACCCAAGGGCACGTTGCGCGCACTGGCAGCGTGCGAAGCGGCGAACTCGGCCGGCTCGCTCACGTCCACCAGCACGCCCTTTTCGCGGTTGATCAGGCGCACGGCCTCGGCCGTGCTGACGGCGCCCGCGCCGCCCGTTCCCTGGCGGATCAGCGGCCAGATCAGCAAACCACCCGACACAAGGGCCATCAGGAACAGGTGCCAATTGGGAACAATGAACTCGGCAATGAATTTCAAGGCAACCGCCGATGTTGTGCAAAACCGCGAATTATAGAATTGAGCTCATGCACAAGCTCGTCCTGATCCGCCACGGGGAATCAACCTGGAACCTCGAGAACCGATTCACCGGCTGGACCGACGTGCCGCTGACCGACACCGGCGTGCAGCAGGCCCGCCAGGCCGGCCGCCTGCTGCACGAAGGCGGCTATGAGTTCGACGTCGCTTACACGTCCGTGCTCAAGCGTGCCGTCTGGACGCTGTGGCATGCCCTGGACGAGATGGAACGCACCTGGGTGCCGGTGCAGCACGACTGGCGCCTGAACGAACGCCACTACGGCGCGCTGCAAGGATTGAACAAGGCCGACATGGCCAAGCAGTATGGCGACGAGCAAGTGCTGATCTGGCGCCGCAGCTATGACACGCCGCCGCCGGTGCTGGACGCCACCGACCCGCGAAGTGAGCGCAGCGACCTGCGCTACGCCGGACTGGCGCCGGAGCAGGTGCCGCTGACGGAATGCCTGAAGGACACCGTGGCGCGTGTGCTGCCGTGCTGGGACGAGCGCATCGCGCCGGCCATCCTGGGTGGGCAGCGGCTGCTGATTGCCGCGCACGGCAACAGCATCCGCGCACTGGTGAAGTACCTGGACGGCATTGCCGACGCAGACATCGTGGGCGTGAACATTCCCAACGGCATCCCGCTGGTGTACGAACTGGACGCGGCGCTCAAGCCCATCAAGAGCTACTACTTGGGCGACGCAGCCGCCGCGGCCAAGGCCGCCGCTGCGGTGGCCAACCAAGGCAAGAAGGCGTGAGGCGTCAATCGCCGTCGGCGTACAGCAGGCCGTAGACCTGCTCCGGCAACACGCGCGGCAGCGTTGCGCGTTCGGCATAGGCACCGGCCACGGCAAAGGCTTTGTCCGCCGTGTCACGCCGCGTGCTGCCGCCCGCGGGTTTGCCATGGCTGCCCAGCAGCACGACCGCCTGCGCTCCTTTGCCGCCCTGTGCACGCTGGGCCACGATGGCCACTTCGCCATTGGCCAGCTTGACGATGTCGCCCGGCGGGTACACACCCACGGCCTTGATCAGCGCACCCGCCAGCGCACCGCCCTGCGCTTCCTGGAACAGCTGCCGCGCCGCCATCTGCGACGCCAGCGGCGCGCGGATGGCACGCGGGCTGATCTTGGCGGTGTAGACGTCGGCGGCCCGCAGGAGGCAGGCTATCTCGCCGGGTGCATCCATGCCGGTGGGGTAGCCACCGCCACCGGGTTGTTCGTGGTGCTGCGCCACGGCCACCAGCCAGTCGGCATCTTCCACGCCGCTGGCACGCAAGAACGCCGCCGAACGTTCCGGGTGTTCACGCAACTGGTCGATCTGCTTCTTGCTCGGCGCATCGGTCTGCTCAGCCATGCGGGCCTGCAACTCCACAGTGGACACATTCATGGTCAGCGTCGCCGCCACAGCACTGCGCAACTTGGCATCCGGCCAGCCCAGGGCTTTGCCCGTCAGCTGCACCACTGTCGCGGCGTCACGCGCGTGGGTCAGCGCATAGAGGGCGAAGCGGCGCTCATCCTGGCGCAGGATGGTGAACAGGGCCACGTCCGGCTGCGCCTGCACCAGCATCCACTGCTGGTCGACCATGGCATGGATCTGCTCCGCCGTGCCCTTGCCCCGACTGGCTTCACGCAGCGCGTCGTCTATCGCCCACAGGTGCCGCTCCCAGTGGTCGAACCAGGTCAGGTGCCGACCGCTGGGTGCACGGCCCCCGCCGCCTTGTGCACGCTCACGGGCCTTGCGCACGACATCGGCTTCCTCCTGCACGACGTTGGCCCCGCGCTCCAGCAACGACTTGAGTTGCTCCGTGCCCACCACCCGCTGGCCTTGAGCCAGCAGCAGACGGCCCTGGCTGTCCAGCACACGGAAGGGCAGCGGCTCGCCTGGTGAGATCAGGTCGCTGACACTTTGCAGTGGAACGGTCTTCAGTCCAGCCGTGCCCATAACTGCCCCTTCAAAGCCGCTGCCAGAAGCGGGACCACGCTGACGGCGTTGCTAGCGTGTGGCACGCAGTCGCTGCTCCAAACGTGACGCACACCCGCGGCCCGCACCTGTTGCCAGGCGTCGCCGACAAACAGTGCGTGCGTCACGGCCACGTCCACACTGACGGCGCCTTGGGACAAGGCACCGCGCGCGGCTGCGCAGAGCGTGCGGCCGGTGCTGGCCACATCGTCAACGATCACCACCGCGCGGCCGGCCACTGGGTGGTCCGGCAGCGAAACGTCCACGTCGCGGTCGCCGCGGCGTTCTTTGTGGCACACGGCATGATCCAGGCCCACGGCAGCGGCAGCGGCGCGCACCCACTGGCCGGCTTCTTCGTCAGGGGCCAGCAGCAGCGCGCCGGGCACCTGCGCGGCAGCATGTTCACCCAACAGGGCAGCGGCCGTGAGGGCCACACCGCGCCTTCCCGGCACCACCTCGTCCATGGTGGTCACCCGATGCAGGTGCGGGTCCACCGTGATGACGCTGTCAAAGGACGCCGCCAGCAGCCGGCCCAGGTGACGCTGGCTGACCACTTCACCCGGCGCAAAGGCCATGTCCTGGCGCATGTAGGCCAGGTAGGGACTCACCAGGCACAGCTGCTGCGTGCCCAGTTCTCGGGTGCCCGCGGCGGCCAGCAACAGCGGGGTCAGCTTGTCGTTGGGCTGCTGCAGGCCGCGCAACAGAGCCACACGCGGCGGCAACTGGTGGGGCAGGCGCAGGCGGGTTTCGCCATCGGGAAAGCGGTGCACGTCGACCAGGGCCAGGGTCCAGCCCAGTGCGGTGGCCAGCCGCGTGGCCAGACCGGCTTCGTCCTCGAAGGCGAGCAACACACTCATTCGTGCACCCTAGGGCCTGCGGCCTGTCCCGCCAAGCGGGAGCGAGCCCCTTCGGACGGCCGGGCGGGGCTCATTCGCGCAACCTCTGCCCCATCACGTCCCGGAGGTGTTCGGCAAGCAGACGGCGGTCGGCGTGTTCGGTGGACATAGGTGGCATCACCTGCACGGCCACGCTCATGCGGCGGGCCGAAGCCACGCGCCACAGACTCTGCAGCAGCGTGGTGTCGCCAATGTACTGCGCCGCTGCGCAGAAAGGGCCGGTCGCGTCGTCAAAGCGCAGCAGCACAGGCTGCACCGGCGTGGTCGTGGCCACCGCGGCCTGCAGCAGGTTGGCGTGGAAGGGCAGCAACGCCGGTCCGGTGCCCGTCGTGCCCTCCGGGAACACGGCCACGGTCTCGCCCGCCTGCAGGGACGCCGCCACCGCATGCACCACCCGCAGCGCGTCGCGCTTGCGTTCACGTTCAATGAACAGCGTGCCGGCGTTGCGGATCAACCAACCCAGCAGCGGCCAGGACAGCACGTCGGCCTTGGACACGAAGCGTGCATGCGGCGCCGCGGCGTGAATGGCCGCGATGTCCAGCCAGGAAATGTGGTTGGCGACGATCAGCGTAGCGCCCGGCCGCGGCGTACCGCTCACTTGCAGCGTCAGCCCCATGGCTTGCAGCAGGCCGGCGGACCACCAGCGGATGCGTTCGTGTCGCTCCGCCACGCTCAGCCGCGGGAAGCGCGTCATCACCGCCATGCCGTGCAACACATGCAGGGTGGCCCGGAACAGGCGCCAGGCCGCCAGCAAGGTCTGCATCAGTCCGTCCTCTGGTGAGAAGCCTCGTAGGCCACCGTCCCGGCCACCAGGGTGGCGCGCACACGGCCGGGCAAGGCCATGCCGGTGCTGGCAAAAGAGAACGGTGTGTGTTTGCCCTGGCTGGCCAGCAGGCCCGGCGTCACAGACCACTCGGCGGCCGGGTCGAACACACACACGTCGGCCACGCCACCTTCCACCAGGCGCCCGGCGCTGGTGGCCAGCGAGCCGATGGCGTCACCCAGCACCCGCACCGGCGCCTGGGTGACACGCGCCAGCGTGTCCGGCAGCGTGAGGCCGCTGTCCTGGCCCCAGCGCAGCGCCAGGCTCAACAGCAGTTCCAGCCCAGTAGCGCCGGGTTCGGCTTCACCGAAGGGCAGGTTCTTCATGTCCTCGGCCACCGGGTTGTGGTCGGAGACCAGCGCGTCGATGGTGCCGTCGGCCAGACCCGCGCGCAGTGCGTCGCGGTCCGCCCCCTGGCGCAGCGGTGGCGTCAGGCGCATGTCGGGGTTGAAGTAGCCGATGTCCACGTCGGTCAGGTGCAGCGAATTGATGCTGACATCGGCCGTCACCGGCAGGCCTTCGGCCTTGGCCGCGCGCAACAGGGCCACGCCGGCGGCGCTGCTCAAGCGGCACAGGTGCACACGGGCCCGGGTGCTGCGCACCAGTTCAAAGATGGTGTGCAGGGCCACCGTCTCAGCGATGGCGGGCACACCCGACAGACCCAGGCGCGTGGCCACGGCGCCCTGCGCGGCCACGCCCTTGCCCAGCCAGGCGTCCTGCGGACGCAGCCACACGGTGTAGCCATAGGTGGCGGCGTACTGCAGCGCGCGCTGCAGTACCAGGGTGTCCGTGACGGCCACGTCGGCCTGCGAAAAACCCACGCAACCGGCTTCGGTCAGCTCGGCCATTTCCGTCAGCGTGCTGCCTTCCAGCTTGCGCGTCAGCGCGCCCAGCGGGAACAGGCGGCAGCGGCTGAGCTTGCGGGCGCGGAACTTGAGCATCTCCACCAGGCCCGGCTCGTCCAGCACCGGGTCGGTGTCGGGCGGGCAGACCAGGCTGGTGACACCACCAGCCGCGGCCGCGGCCAGTTCGCTTTCCAGCATGCCTTCGTGTTCCTGGCCGGGTTCGCGCAGGCGGGCGGCCAGGTCCACCAGGCCAGGTGCGACGACCAGGCCGGTGGCGTCGATGACACGGTCGACCGACGGCTCGCTCACGCGACCGATGCTCACGATGCGACCGGAGGCGATCAGCACATCGGCTACCTCATCCCGCCCGCTGGCGGGGTCGATCACACGGCCGCCCTTGATGAGGATCTTCATGCTTGATTGCCTGCGATGGTGCTCATCACCGCCATGCGCACCGCGATGCCGAAGGTCACCTGCGGCAGGATCACACTGTGCGTGCCGTCGGCCACGCTGCTGTCGATCTCCACGCCGCGGTTGATGGGCCCGGGGTGCATGACGATGCAGTCCGGTTTGGCCAACGCCAGCTTCTCCGGCGTCAAGCCGTAGCTCTTGAAGAACTCACCGGCACTGGGCAGCATGGCGCCGCTCATGCGTTCGTTCTGCAGGCGCAGCATGATGATCACGTCCGCGTCCTTGATCCCCTCGGCCATGTCGTGGCACACCCGCACGCCCATGGCCGCCAGGTCGCCCGGCACCAGGGTCTTGGGGCCGACGGCGCGGATCTCGGGCACACCCAGCGTGGTCAGCGCATGGATGTCGGACCGCGCCACGCGGCTGTGCACGATGTCGCCCACGATGGCCACGGTCAGCTGGTTGAAGTCCTTCTTGAAGTGCCGGATCGTGTACATGTCCAGCAGCCCCTGCGTCGGGTGCGCATGGCGGCCGTCACCGGCGTTGACCACGTGCACATGCGGCGCCACATGCTGGGCGATGAGATAAGGCGCGCCACTCTCCGCATGCCGCACGACGAACATGTCGGCGTGCATGGCCGACAGGTTGGCGATGGTGTCGAGCAGGCTTTCGCCCTTGGCTGTGCTGCTCTTGTTGATGTCCAGGTTGATCACGTCCGCGCTCAGGCGCTTGGCCGCGATCTCGAAGGTGGTGCGCGTGCGGGTGCTGTTCTCGAAGAACAGGTTGAACACGCTTTTTCCGCGAAGCAGCGGCACCTTCTTGACGTCACGGTCGTTGACGCTGAGGAAGGTGCCCGCGGTGTCCAGGATCTGCGTCAGCACCGCCTTGGGCAGGCCTTCGATGGACAGCAGGTGGATCAGCTCGCCGTTCTTGTTGAGCTGCGGGTTCCGGCGCATGAGCATCAGCGCCCCTCCTTGACTTGGAAGTTGAAGCGGCCGTCGTCGGCGCGTTCGAGAGACAGTTTTTGCGCAGACGGCAAGACGATCTTGGCGGCGGCAAAGGCCGCGGCAATGGGCAACTGGCGCCCTCCCCGGTCCACCAACACCGCCAGGGTCACGCTGGCCGGGCGGCCGAAGTCGTACAGCTCGTTGACCACAGCGCGGATGGTGCGGCCGGTGTAGAGCACGTCGTCCACCAGCACGATGTGGCGGCCGTCAATGTCAAAGGGCAGGCGCGTGGCGTCCGTACCGCTGGCCAAGCCGCGTTCGGAAAAGTCATCGCGGTGCAGGGTGCTGCTGATCACGCCGAAGCCCAACGGGCCGCCCGGCAGGCCCAGGTCCTGTTGCAGACGTTCGGCCAGCCAGGCGCCGCCGCTCCAGATGCCGACCAGCGCGGCGTCGGCCTTGAGGAGTTGCCGCACGCCTTCGCGCAGTTCGGCGTACAGCGATTCGGCGTCAAGCTGCAGCATGTTGGGTGGGGGGTTGGTTGCGGAAGAACTGGTCCAGGATGATGGCGGCGGCGGCGGCATCGGCGTCGCGCGCACCGTCGGCCAAGGCCTCGGTGGTGGTGTAGCGCTCGTCTACCTCGTGCACGGTCAGGCGGAAGCGGCCGTGCAGCTGGCGGGCAAAACGCTGCGCCCGCCGGGTATTGTCATGTGGCGCGCCGTCCGGGTGCAGGGGGATACCCACCACCAGCGCGTCGGGCTGCCACTCGGCGATGACCGCCGCGATGGCCGCAAAACGTGCGTCACCTTCGGCCGCGATGGTCTTCAGCGGCTGGGCCTGGCCCAGCAGCGTGTTGCCCACGGCGACGCCGACACGGCGCTGCCCGTAGTCAAAAGCAAGATAGGTACGGGGGGGAACGGTGGGCATGGTGGCCGGGTGGCTCACGCATGCCCCGCTTCTTGCGACAGCATGCGCGGGTCTATGCCCAGCAGGCTCAAGGCGCGGTCGTAGCGCTTTTCAACGGGCGTGTCGAAGATGACCACCGGGTCGGCGTCCACCGTGAGCCAGCCGTTGCGGCCCAGCTCGTCTTCCAACTGGCCGGCGTCCCAGCCGCTGTAGCCCAGGGTGATCAGCACGCGGTGCGGGCCGGAGCCGTCGGCCAGGGCCTCCAGCACGTCCTTGCTGGTGGTCATGTCCAGGCCGCCAGGCACGGACAGCGTGGAGTTGTAGGGCGTCAGCTCCATGCCGCGCTTGTCGTGCAGCACAAAACCACGCTCGGTGGACACCGGGCCGCCGAAGAACACGGGCTGTTCGCCAAGCTCCTCGCGGTCCAGCTTGAGTTCGACCTTCTCGAACAGGTTCTTCAACTTGATGTCGATGGGCTTGTTGATGACCAGGCCCAAAGCGCCCTTCTCGTTGTGCTCGCACAGGTAGACCACCGAGCGTTCGAAGCTCTCGTCCGCCATGCCGGGCATGGCAATCAGGAACTGGTTGGTCAGGTCGATGCGGGAAGCCGGGCCCATG
>JANOAM010000867.1:0-4959 GCA_031411215.1 Betaproteobacteria bacterium | reverse complement strand
GTCCAACGAGTCCACCGCCAGGCGGCGCGCCTCGATGCCGTTGTCACGCTGCAGCACCGTTCTGGCGATGAGGTGCGCGCGCCCGTCCAGCCGCGCGAACCAGTCCGACTGCTCGAACGCCGCGAGACAGTCGGCCTTGGTATAGCGCGCAGGCGGGTTCGCTGTGCCCACACCGGTGATGTGCATCATCCGGCGCGCCTGTCGCCGCACCCCGGGGGCCATGAAGCGGGTGCGTTCATGGGGGCAGGACGGCGGCGCCGACGATCAGCCAGAGGGTGAAGTTCATGAGGTTTCTCCAAGAGACGGCTGGGATGTCCCGGGTGGGGACCGCCGGACTTGAAGGACCATGGTCGGGTCGGCCTGCGCCCGCGTCTGTACGATTGCGTACATGTCCAGGCTGGAGTGCTGAACAGGGTGCGGGATCTGTGTTCCGCGTGCCTCCACGCCACCGCACGGTGGCTCCGGGTGGGGCTCAGTCTGGTGCGGTCAACTCGTCGCCGGTGCCGCTGCGCCGGGCGATCAACTCGACGGCGGCGCTGGCCAGCATCCGCAATTGGTCCAGCTGGTCAGCGGACAACTGCCGGGGTTGCATGTCGTACGCGCAGAGCGTGCCTATGGTCTGTCCGCGCACGGTCAGCCGCGCCGCGGCATAGAAGCGGACGAACGGCCGCCCCGACACCTTGGGATGCGCTGCGAACCGGGGGTCGAGCAGCGTGTCCGCGACGACGATCAGGTTCTCCTTCGAGCTGAAGAACGCCTCGCAAAAGGACGTGACTGCGGGGGACTGCGTTTGCTGGATGCCGACGCACGACTTGAACCAGTCGCGCTCGGCGTCGAGCATGTTCACCATCGTGATCGGAACGGCCAAGGCGGTGGCAAGCAGCCGGGTGAGGTCGTCGTAGGCCCGCTCCGGGCCGGTATCCAGAATCAGGGCTCGACGCAACTCCGCCAGTCGACGTGCATCGTTCCTCATCCCTGGACGCTCCGGCCCGTCATGCCCGCCGCCGGGTCGAGGACTTGGCGGCGGGTTTCTTCGCGCTGACCGCCGCCCTGCGGCTGCCGTCTTCTTCGCTGCTCCCGGTCTTGCGTTTGGCCAGGCTCCTGGCCAGCAAGTCGGTGAGGTCGATGACGTTGTTTGCGCCCGCCGCCGCAGGCGCATCTTCGAGTGTCGTCACGGTGGTGGTCTGGCCGGCTTCGACCTTCTTGCTCACCAGCGCCAGGATGGCGGCGCTGAACTTGTCGGCGTAGTCGTCCGCCTTCCAGGGCCCAGTCATGTCGCCGATGAGCTGCGCGGCCATCTTCAGTTCACCGGGCTTCAGGCCGGCGGCGGTCTTGCCTTCGGGCGGCAGTTTCAGATCCGCCGAGGGGCGGATCTCACCGGCCCAGCGGATGGTGTTGAGCACCAACGCCGCGCCGGAAGGAATCAGCGCCGCCAGGCGCTCCTTCGTGTGCATCACCACCCGGGCGATGCCGATGACGCCGGCTTCGAACATCGATTCGCGCAGCAACGCGTAGACCTTCTCGCCCTTGCCCACGGGCTCCAGGTAATAGGGCGTCTCCAGCAGCGTGAACGGAATCTCGCTGGCCTTGACGAAGGATTCGATCTCGATGGTCTGCGTGGACTTCGGATAGGCCGCCTTGATCTGGTCCTCGCTCAGGATGACGTAGTCACCGTCGTCCTGCTTGATGCCCTTGACGATGTCGTCGGCCTGGATGTCCTTGCCGGTGCGCTTGTTGACACGCTTGTAGCCCACCGGGTCCATCGACCTTTTGTCGAGCCAGTCGAAATCGATGCCGATCTCCTGCGAGGCCGGGTACAGGGCCACGGGCACATGCACCAGGCCGAAGGTGATGGCGCCTTTCCAGATCACGCGGGGCATGGCAACTCCTTGTTCGGCGCGGTGCCGCAGATGGGTGGGTGGGTTCGACAGTGCAAGGGCACTTCATGCCTGGGCAGGCGCACAGCCCAGGGCTTTCATCGCGGAGGTCAGTGCGCGTGCCGACCGGGCATACCCCGCCCAGGGTTCGTTGCCCACGTCCAGGCGTTCGTGGACCGTCTTCACCGACCAGTGATCGCCCCCGCGCAGTGACTGCAGTTCTTTCCAGGACACGGGCACGGAGATGCCCAGGCCGGGCCGCGCCCGCGCCGACCAGGCGCACACCGTGGTGGCCCCAAGCCCGTTGCGCAGGTAGTCGACGAATATCTTGCCGACACGGTTCTTCGGGCCGCTGCGGGCGACGAAACGTTGCGGAATCGTCCTGGCCATGTGGACCACCACGGCTTGCGAGAACCCCTTGACGGTGCCCCAGTCGTGCAGGCGCTTCACGGGCACCACGACGTGCAGTCCCTTGCCACCACTGGTCTTCAGGAACGAAGGCAGGCCGAGCTGGGTGAGGAATGCATGCAGGAGTTGCGCTCCCTCCTGCACCTGGGCCCAGGGCACACCCTCGCCGGGGTCCAGGTCGAACACCATGCGGTCCGGGTGCTCGAAAGATGCCGTGCCCGTGTTCAGCGTGTGGAACTCGACGACGTTCCATTGGGCGGCGGACTGCAGGCCCCGCTTGCTGGCCACCTCGATCATCGGCGGGTGATCGATGGTGAGCGCCGGGTCGAGCTGCCGGATGCCGGGAAGCTTCTCGGTCTCGGCGTGCTTCTGGAAGAACAGCTGGCCTTCGACGCCGTCGGGGGCGCGCACCAGGGACACGGGTCGGCCCAACAAGTGCTTCATCATCAGGTCGCCCACGAGTCCGTAGTAGCGAAGCAATTCGAGTTTCGTCGTGCCCGTCTGGGCGTCGATCACACGCTGCGGGTTCGTCACATGCAGTCGATCGGACAGGGCGTGCGACCGGGGAGCAGCGATGGCGTTCGGCGCTTTGGCAGACGGCAAGCGCAACGCTTTTTCGCGCACGATAGCGCTGGCATTCTTGTCGGCGCGCAGCCCCCGGAACACCGCATGGCGGATGTGGCCAGCGCGTGTCCATTCACCGAAGCTCACCTCTGCGACCAGCGTCGGGGCGACCCAGGTCGGCTTGCCAGCCATCTTCGATCCAGCCGCGAAAGGGCTCGTGCGTCGCACGTGTGCGTCGAGAGTTCTCTTGAGCTCGCGCAAGTCCTTGTCGGTGAAGCCCGTGCCGACGTCGCCTGCGTGTTGCAGCTGGCCGTGTGCGTCGTTCACGCCCAGCAGCAGCGCGCCGAAGCCTGTGCGCCCACCTTGCGCGGCCGTGAAGCCGCCGATCACGAATTCCTGCCGCTGGCCGCACTTCAGCTTGACCCAGTCGGCTGACCGCGACGACCGGTAGATGCTGCTGCGGCGTTTGGCGATGACACCCTCCAGGCCCAGCTTGCAGGCCGAGGCGACCACGCTGGCCGCGTCGGCCTCGAAGGCTTCACTGAAGCGGACGTGGTCCGACGGCGAAGCCGCGAGCAGCCGTTGCAAAAGCAGACGTCGCGCTTGCAGGGGCGCGTTGCGCAGGTCGTGTCCGGCAACGTAGGGCAGGTCGAACAGGTACAGAACCACATCGTGGGTCTGCTGGGTGTCGAACGCCTGTTGCAGCGCGCCGAAGTCCGGGATGCCGGCATCGTTGGGCACGACCACTTCGCCGTCGTACCAGCCCGGTGGGAGCTTCAGGTCTTCGAAGGCGGTCTGCAGCGGTCGCAGCTTCAGCGACCAGTCATGGCCGTTGCGGGTAAACAGCCGGGCGCCCGAGGCGTCGTTGCGCACCAGCATGCGGTAGCCGTCGAACTTGATCTCGCAGAGCCACTCGGCGGCGTCCGGCGGCGGGCCTGCCACCAAGGTGGCCAGTTGGGGCTCGAGCGCTTCCGGCAGCGCCGACGGCACGGCCTCGGTGGGCAATTCGTGATCGGAAGTTGACTGCTGGCTTTCCCCTGCGGCGACAGCGCCGCGCAAGGCTGGACCCAGGGCCTTCACACTCGCCGGCAACTCGTCGACCACGCTGTACGCCGTGGACGGTCTGGCGTACGCGTCCTTTTCCTTGATCAGCAGCCAAGCCGGCTCCTTGTCGCCTTTGTCGTGCATGCGAATCAGCGCCCATCGGCCGTGCAGCTTGTGGCCGTGCAGCTCGAACTTCAGGCTGCCATCGCGCACCCCTTGCTGCGGATCGTGCAAAGGGAGCCAGGTGCCGGCGTCCCACACGATGACCCTGCCGGCACCGTATTGTTTGGCGGGCACAGTACCTTCGAAGTTCGCATAGGCCAGCGGGTGGTCCTCGACCTGCACGGCCATGCGTTTGACGCTGGGGTCGAAGCTGGGCCCCTTGGGCACCGCCCAACTCACCATGACGCCGCCGAGTTCCAGCCTGAAGTCGTAGTGCAGGCTGCTGGCCCAATGCTTCTGGACGACAAAACTCAGCTGGTCGGCAGCGGACTCGCCGCCTTCGGCGGGTTCCGGCGTGTGCGCGAAGTTGCGCTTGGACTGGTAGGCGTGCAGGGGGCCGTGCGCCGGCTCAGGCGCGGACTTTGGATGCCGGTTCATGCCGCGGGCTCGGGCCTGTCCTTGCGTGCGCTGCCGATCATGCCGTTTTGCGCTGCGTGGCCGAGATCGAGGAAGTTGTATGGATGCTGCACGACCGCATGGTCGCGCCGCCAGAGCGTGCGGTCGGTGCGCTGCCAAACCGAGTCTCACGGTGCGCCGCAGGGTGCGACACCGCACACGCATGTACCCACGGCGCGGTCGAGGACATCCACATATGCTCCAATTGGAATCCGCTTGGAATCCAATTGGATGAAATGAAAAGCAACAGCAGCGTCACCATCGAGCCCCGGCAACGCACCGGCGAGACAGAGAAGATGACGGTCAATGTCGGCGTGGTCGATCTGGGCCACGTCGACCTCCTGGTCCAGGAAGGCTTCTATTCGAACCGCTCGGACCTGGTGCGAACGGCCGTCCGAAATCAGATTGCCTTGCATGCGGACACCGTCAAGCAGACCGTGGCCCGCCG
>JANOAM010000866.1:0-5937 GCA_031411215.1 Betaproteobacteria bacterium | reverse complement strand
GAACAAGCTGGCGCTTTTCACCGGCGGTGGTGTGGAGGTGCAGGACGAAGGCAGCCAACTGCTGGCCCTGATCACCGACCCCAAGCGTGGCGAGATGGTGGTGGACTTCTGCGCGGGTGCTGGAGGCAAGACCCTGGCTCTGGGTGCTGCCATGCGCAACACCGGGCGCCTCTATGCCTTTGACACCTCAGGTCACCGGCTGGACGCGCTGAAGCCGCGCCTGGCGCGCAGCGGCCTGTCCAACGTGCACCCGGCGCAGATCGCCCATGAGCGCGACGACCGCGTCAAGCGCCTGTCCGGCAAGATCGACCGCGTGCTGGTCGATGCGCCCTGCTCGGGCCTGGGAACTTTGCGCCGCAACCCGGACCTCAAGTGGCGCCAGAGTCCCAAGGCGCTGGCGGAGTTGCAGGCCAAGCAGACGGCCATCCTTGCCAGCGCAGCCAAGCTGCTGAAGCCTGGCGGCCGGTTGGTTTACGCCACCTGCAGCCTGCTGGCGGTGGAAAACGAAGCCGTGGCCGACGCCTTCACGGCCGAGCGTGCGGCCGACTTCGTGCCCGTTCCGGCGGCCGAAGCCCTGACCGCGGCCCATGTGGATCTGGCAGAAAGTCTGGTTTCTGGCGCCTACTTGCGCTTGTGGCCGCACCGCCACCAGACCGACGGTTTCTTCGCGGCAGTCTGGCGAAGGCGTTGAAAAACCGTCTTTCAGCCACCATCTGACATGATCTGGCGCAAATGAGGCGCCAGATCTCTCGATCTAAGGTGTGCTCCCCAGCCAAAAGAAGCAACCTTGGCGTCGGGTGGCCACCTACAATGTGACGGCTGTAACTTTTGGATATCAAGGATCTGCCCATGGAGCAACTCTGGTTGACGCACGACGCACTCGTGGAATGGTTGGCCCACGGCGTGTTGGCTGCGTCCTGGTGGCAGGTCCTGCTGTACACGCTGGTCACCACGCACATCACCATTTCTGCGGTGACCATCTTCCTGCACCGGGCGCAAGCGCACCGTGCGCTGGACCTGCACCCCGCTGTGTCGCACTTCTTCCGCTTCTGGCTGTGGGTGGCCACCGGCATGATCACGAAGGAATTCGTGGCCGTGCACCGCAAGCACCACGCCAAGTGCGAGACCGAAGAAGACCCGCACAGCCCGCAGATCAAGGGCCTGAAGGCCCTGCTGCTGACGGGTGTGGAGCTGTACCGCGTCGAAGCCACCAACAAGGAAACCTTGGTCAAGTACGGCCACAACACGCCGGACGACTGGGTGGAGCGCAACGTCTACAGCCGCTTTACGTGGCAGGGCGTGGGCCTGATGTTGATCCTGAACCTGTTTCTGTTCGGTTCCATCGGCCTGGCGGTGTGGGCTGTGCAGATGACCTGGATCCCCTGGTGGGCCACCGGCATCATCAATGGCGTGGGCCACTTCTGGGGCTACCGCAACTTTGAAGCGCCGGACGCGTCGACCAACGTGTCGCCCTGGGGCATCCTGATCGGTGGCGAAGAGTTGCACAACAACCACCACACCTACCCCACGTCGGCCAAGTTCTCGGTCAAGCCGTATGAGTTTGACGTGGGCTGGATGTACATCCGGGGCATGGAAATGGTCGGCCTGGCCAGGGTCAAGAAGGTGCCGCCCAAGCTGGAACTGGGTGGTGTGCGCCCGGTGGCTGACAACCAGACGCTGGAAGCCATCATCGCCAACCGCTATGAAGTCATGGCGCGCTACGCCGCTGAACTGAAGCGTGCGGCCGGTTCCGAAGTTGAGCGCCTGAAGGGCCAGGGCCCGGCTGCCGCCGCCCGGTTGAAGGAAATGCGCCTGGCCCAAGCCTGGCTGCACCGCGACGACGACAAGATCCCGCAGGGTGTGAGGCCCAGCCTGACGGCCGCCATGGGCGAAAGCCCCGTGCTGGCCAAGTTGGTGGCCATGCGCGAAGAACTGCGTGCGCTGTGGACCCGCACCAACGTGTCAGCCGAACAGCTGGTGGCCGACCTGCAAGCCTGGTGCCGCAAGGCCGAGGAAAGTGGCATTGCCGCGCTGCAGGAGTTCTCGATGAAACTCCGCGCTGCCCAGGCATAAGGGCTGCCAGGCTCGCGACCAAAAGCCCGCTTCGGCGGGCTTTTTCTTTGTCAGCCGATGTCGGCTGCGTGCACGCTGAATTCGCCGCGCCTGCGGTCTTCAAAGAACAGCTCCAGCGTCTGCCGCACGGTGCGGAAGGCCAGTTCGTCCCAGGGGATTTCGTCTTCGTGGAACAGGCGCGCCTCGATGGTCTCCGGCCCCGGGTCCAGGCTGGAGTCCAGCATGCGCGCGCGGTAGAAGAAGTGGACTTGGCCGACACGGACCACGTTAAGCACGGTGAAAAGGTCCTGCATCTCGACCTTGGCGCCGGCTTCTTCGATCGTTTCGCGCAGTGCGCCGTCAGCCGTGCTTTCGCCCAGTTCCATGAAGCCTGCGGGCAGGGTCCACATGCCGTAGCGCGGTTCGATGTTGCGGCGGCACAAGAGCACTTGCTCGCCCCACACCGGCACGGTGCCGACGACGTTGAGCGGGTTTTCGTAGTGGATCTCGCCGCAGGCCGTGCAGGTGGCGCGTTCGCGGTTGTCGCCCTCGGGCACGCGGTATTCGGCCCCTGAGCCGCACACTCGGCAATGCTGGATGCAGCGGGGCTGGAACATGCGACGGCAGTGTAGCGGCCGCTTCGCTGAACCTCGGAGCAGGCCTGCGTGGCATGATCGTCTGCACTGTTGCAACCCGACTCAGATCACGCCATGAGCTTCGTCATCACCCCTCCCGCCCAGGTCAGCGTCCCCGTCCAAGGCGGCGGCCAATTCCCCGTGCGCCGCATCTACTGCGTCGGCCGCAACTACGCCGAGCATGCGCAGGAAATGGGCTTCACCGGCCGCGAGCCGCCTTTCTTCTTCATGAAGCCGGCCGACGCCATCGTCTACGTGCCCGAAGGTGAAACCGGCCACATCGACTACCCCACGATGACCAGCAACTTCCACCACGAGATCGAACTGGTCGCGGCCATCGGCACGGGCGGTCGCAATATCAAGGCTGCCGATGCAGCCCAGCACATCTGGGGCTATGCCGTGGGTCTGGACATGACACGCCGCGACCTGCAGGGCGACATGAAGAAGCAGGGCCGCCCCTGGTGCATCGGCAAGGGCTTCGACCAGAGCGCGCCCATCGGGCCCATCCTCCCAAAGTCGCGCACAGGTGAGCTGACCAGCGGCGCCATCACCTTGTCGGTGAACGGTGCGCTCAAGCAGAAGGGCGACCTAAAGGAGCTGATCTGGAGCATCAATGAAACCATTGAAGTGCTCAGCGCCGCCTGGGAACTGCAGCCCGGTGACCTGATCTTCACCGGCACGCCTGCGGGCGTGGGTGCGGTGGTCAAGGGCGACCTGATGGAGGGTCACGTGGCCGGCTTGCCTGTGCTGAAGGTGGCGGTGCGCTGAAGGGGTGACCATGGAGCTCTACAACTACTTCCGTTCTTCGGCGTCCTTCCGTGTGCGCATCGCGTTGGCGGTGAAGGGCCTGGACTACGTCTACAAGCCCGTGCACCTGCAGAAGAGCGAGCAGTTGTCGGAGTCCTATGCGGCGGTGTCGGCCTCGCGCCTGGTGCCTTTGCTGAAGGACGGCGACGCGACGCTGACGCAGTCCATGGCCATCGTCGAATACCTGGACGAGGTCTACCCCGAGCCGGCCCTGCTGCCCAAGAACCCGCTGGAGCGCGCGCGTGTGCGGGCTCTGGCGCAGGACCTCGCCTGCGAGATCCACCCGCTCAACAACCTGCGTGTTCTCCGCTACCTGGTGAAGGACATGAAGCTGAGTGACGACGACAAGAACCGCTGGTACCGCCACTGGGTGGAAACGGGCCTGGAAGTGGTGGAGCGCCAGCTGGCAGCGCAGCCGTCGACCTACTGCCATGGCGACACACCCACGATGGCTGACTGCGTGCTGGTGCCGCAGATCTTCAACGCGCAGCGCTTCGACTGCCGTACGGACCATGTGCCCAACGTGATGCGCGTGTTCGACGCCTTGATGAAGTTGCCGGCCTTCGACCAGGCGCAACCCAAGAACTGCCCTGACTTCGAGTGAGCCTGGCTTGAGCAGCGGCCCACCGGGGTTTCTGCAGCCTGCCTGGCCCGCGTCGCCTGGCGTGCGCGCCCTGATGACCTTGCGCGGCGGTGGCGCCAGCGCACCGCCCTACGACAGCTTCAACCTGTCCTTGGGCGTGGGCGACGAGACTGCCGCAGTGCAAGCCAACCGCGACCGCTTCATCGACCAGATGCGTGCCCGGCCGACCTGGCTGCGCCAGGTGCATGGCCGCGATGTCCTGCACATCACGGCGGACACGCCCGAACACCCGCAAGCCGCGTTTGATGCCGCCTGGACGCGCGAACGCGGCATGGCCTGCATGGTGGGGGCGGCCGACTGCATGCCGGTGCTCTTCGCCACGCGCGATGGCGCTGCCGTGGGCGCCGCCCACGCGGGCTGGCGCGGGCTGGCTGCGGGTGTGCTGGAAGCGACGCTGCAGGCCATCTGCCAGGGCCAGGATGTGCCCGCCGCTGACGTGAGGGCATGGCTGGGGCCCTGCATAGGCCCGCGCCAGTTCGAGGTCGGTTCCGAGGTGCTGGACGCCTTTGGTCAACACGCCGCGGCGCCAGACCCGAGCCTCTGCGTGCCGCGCCCGCGGCCCGATGGCTCAGTGCGTTGGTTGGCCAACCTGCCGGCGCTCGCGCGCCAGCGCCTTCAGGCTGCGGGTGTGCGCGACATCACCGACAGCGCCATGTGCACCGTCGAAGACCTCTCAAGGTTCTTTTCTTTCCGCCGCGACCGCATCACCGGCCGCATGGTGGCCGCCATCTGGCGCTGCTGAAACGCTGGCGGCCTCGGCCGCCTCTGCAACGCGTCGAGCCCGTTTGCGCCCCGGCGTGCCCAGGATGTACACCACGATGGCCAGCGGCAGCACGCCGTACAGCAGGAAGGTGAAGACCGCGCCCAGCACGCTGCCCTGCGGCGAGACGGCCTCGGCCACAGCCATCATGAGCACTACGTAGATCCACGCAATGACAACCAGGTGCATACCGTATTATGATCAGCCGTATCGTAATGTGAAAAGACGCGTCATGTCATCGTCAGCCGATCGGCGTACAACGTGCAGCACATCACGACAAACCAGCTGCAGCCGACTGCGGCGGCCCCAACAGGAGACCAGACCGTGAAAGCCAAGCCTACCCTGCCCACCGCCCTGCCGCCGGGAGCCGAGGCCTTTGGCGCCGCCATGGCCGAATCGATAAAGGCCATGTCGGCACTCAACGTGCCCATGGACGAGTTGTCGCGCATCCAGGGCGACTACCTCAAGGCGGCCACGGACATGTGGAACCAGTCGCTGCACCGCTTCCAGGGCGACGCGGCGCAATCCGCGCCCCTGGGCGACCGCCGCTTTGCCGGCAGCGAATGGCTCAGCAACCCCATGGCCGCGATGACCGCACAGCTGTACCTGCTGAACGCACGCACGCTGATGGACATGGCCGAGCACGTCGAAGCCGACGTCAAGACCAAGGCCCGCGTGCGTTTTGCCGTGCAGCAGTTTGTCGACGCCAGCAGCCCCAGCAACTTTCTGGCGCTGAACCCGGACGCGATCAAAAAGGCGCTGGATACCAAAGGCGAGAGCATAGCCACCGGCATGCAGCACCTGTTCGAAGACGTGCAGAAGGGCCATGTCTCGCAGACTGACGAAAGCGTTTTCGAAGTCGGCAAGAACGTCGCCACCACAGCAGGCCAGGTGGTGTTCGAAAACGAACTCTTCCAGCTGATCGAATACAAGCCGCTGACCGTCAAGGTGCATGAGCGGCCCATGCTCTTCGTCCCACCTTGCATCAACAAGTACTACATCCTGGACTTGCAGCCGGACAACAGCGTCATCCGCTACAC
>JANOAM010000865.1:0-3197 GCA_031411215.1 Betaproteobacteria bacterium | reverse complement strand
ACTTCCGGATGGACTTCCGTCCCAGCCACGGCCAGGAACTGCAGGCCGAATACCTGCTGCCCCGGTCACTGGCCGTGGCCGCGTTCCGTGCGCTGCTGCCGCTGCAAGCCGAACTGGCGAAAGCGGTGCTGGTCACGGAAGTGCGTGCGGTGGCCCAGGACACGCTGTGGATGAGCCCGGCCTATGGCCGCGACTGCGTGGCTTTTCACTTCACCTTGAAGCCTGACATGGCGGCCGTGCTGCCGCTGCTGACGAAGATCGAAACCGCGCTGGCACCCTATGAGGCCGCCGCCCACTGGGGCAAGCTGTTCACCCAGCCGGCGGCTGCGGTGCAGGCGCGCTACCCGCGGCTGGACGACTTCCGCCAGCTGGCCGCCCGCTTCGACCCGAACGGCAAGTTCCGCAACAAGTTCCTGAACCGCTGCGTGCTGGGCTGAACAAACGCCGCGCGCGCCATGCAAAACGGTGTCGATTCCTGGCGTCCCCAATCGTCGTTGGCCTGACTGGCCCGGTCGGCCAGATTCTGGAAAGGCCTCATGAAGCTGCTGCTCACCTCCGCCGGCATCAAGAACGCGAGCATTCACGACGCGCTGCTCAAGCTGCTGGGCAAACCGATCGCCGACTGCCATGCCTTGTGCATCCCCACCGCCGGCTACGGACATCCCATGGGATCGCCGGGCGGCGCATGGCGTTTCGTCTCTGGCAAGGAGCCGCGAACGCCGATGTGCGAACTGGGCTGGAAGTCCGTGGGTCTGCTGGAGCTCACCGCGCTGCCCAGCATTGGCCAGGAACGCTGGCAGCGCTGGGTTCGGCAGGCCGACGTCCTACTGGTCAATGGCGGTGATGCGCTGTACCTGGCCCACTGGATGCGGCAGTCGGGGCTCGCGGACCTCTTGCAGTCGATGCCTGGGATGGTCTGGGTGGGCCTCAGCGCCGGCAGCATGGTCATGACGCCCCAGGTTGGAGAGGACTTCATCGAAGCCAAGCCGCCCATCACGGGTGAGGACAAGGCGCTGGGGCTCGTCGGCTTCTCGATCTTCCCGCACGTGGACCACCCGGAACTCACTGAGAACACGATGGCCGCTGCGGACAAATGGGCGGCCGGCCTGGCATGTCCGGCCTACGCCATCGACGACGACACCGCCATCCAGGTGGTGGACGGCACGGTCGAAGTCATCTCCGAAGGCCACTGGAAGTTCTTCGCCCGCTAACCAGCACCGTTTCATCAGCGTGCGGACAAGCATCAAGTGATGCTAATTTGATGCCTGTCTGTGGAGCCTCGCACATGCGCACGACGATCAATATCGACGACGAATTGCTTGCAAAGGCCACCAAGTTGGCCGGTCCGCTGGACCGAACGGCCATGGTGAATGAGGGTTTGAAGGCATTCATCGAACGCGAAAGCGCCAGGCGTCTTGCCCGGTTGGCCGGCACACAGCCCGAGTTAAAGGTCGCACCGCGCAGACGCCAGAGAAGTTCGGCTCGCGCTGACACGTGAAGAAACCGCTGGGCACATGAAGTCATATAGTGCCGCGTTGAGCGTCCGCAAATTTTTTCGGGGAGACACGGATGAAGCGTGCGGAAGTATTTACGCCGAATGCGCTGCCGAGCGTGACGTTTGTCGAGGAGCACCTGAAAGACAAGAAGAAACTGCTGCTGCAGAACCTGGAACAGGGCGGCGCGGTGATCGCCATCTCGGGCCCATCGAAATCCGGCAAGACTGTGTTTGTAGAAACAACGCTCGGGCACGGCAGCCTGATCCAGGTCAGCGGCGCAAACATCGGAACGCCTGATGAGCTTTGGCGTCGAATCTTCGCGGTGATCGGCACGCCAATCCCAACCACGAAAACCATTGGGAAGTCCGAGGAATCGGCCGTCACTGGATCAGTTGAGGGCGGCGTTCCGCTGGTCGTCAAAGGCGCAGGCTCGGTCGGCGGCAAATGGGGCAGTACCAGCGGCACGACGATGGATGTCAAGCCGGACTACCTAGCATTGCTCGTCAAAGAGTTGAAGGGTACCGATCTTGTCGTGTTCGTCGACGACTTCCACTACATCGATAAGTCCGTCCAAGAGGAAGTCGCAACGGTCATCAAAGAAGCCGTACGGGAAGGGCTGCGCTTCGTGTTGGCCGCTGTCCCGTACCACGCCGATGATGTGGTGATCGCCAACTCGGATCTGCGTGGCCGAATGCTGAAGCTCGACTTCGACTATTGGGACGAGGCCGAACTCACCAAGATCGCCGAAAAGGGCTTTGCCGCGCTGAATGTGACTGTCACGCCAGCCACAGTGAGTGCGTTTGCCGTCGAAGCCGCCGGTTCGCCGCAGTTGATGCAATCACTCTGCCTGAACCTTTGCTTCGAGGGCGACATCGAGTCCACATTGCCTGAAGTTGTGCTGTTGCAACCGGATCAGGAACTCATCAAGAAGGTATGCAAGCGTACAGCGCAGACGAACGACTACAGCTCCGTAATCAGGATCATGAGGGATGGGCCAAAGGTCCGGGGCATGCCTCGCAATCCATATGTGCTGAAAGATGGGAGTGCCAGCGACGTCTATCCAATTCTGGTGAGCGCGATCGCGCAGTCGCCGCCCGAATTGACGTTCACTTACCCTGTGCTGTTGAACCGTGTCGCGTCGATCTGCGTCAAGGATCATCCGCTGGGATCCAGTGTTACCGGAGCCTGCGCGCATATGTCAACGCTCGCCAATGATGCGGCTGGCGCATCCATCATGGAGTGGGACGGCGACAACGACGTGCTCGATATTCGCGATCCCTATCTGCTGTTCGCCCTTCGATGGAGTGAGTCGGCCTGATCAGAGGTCGCAAGTCGGCTGGGATCGCGGTTGACCCGTCCCGGGCGTGCAATCTCGACAGGTCTACTTCCGGTATCGGTCGATTGCTGACAGCCCGCCCTACTCGTGCCGCAACGCCTCAATCGGATCCATGCGCGCCGCGCGCCGCGCCGGAAAGTACCCGAACACCACGCCGATGAAGGCACTGAACACCAGCGCCAGCCCGTTGATCGCGGGGTCGAAGGCGTAGGGCACTTCCATCAGGCCGGCGCCCACATACGACGCGCCGGTGGCGATCAGCACGCCGATCAAACCGCCCAGCGCCGACAGCACCACGGCTTCGATCAGGAACTGCAGCAGCACCTCACCCTCCAGCGCGCCCACGGCCAGGCGCAGGCCGATCT
>JANOAM010000864.1:0-4359 GCA_031411215.1 Betaproteobacteria bacterium | reverse complement strand
GACCGGCATTCCGGTGGGCCGCATGGCGCGCAACGAGATCGAGACCATCCTGAAAGTGGCTGACGCGCTGGCCCAGCGCGTGATCGGGCAGGACCATGCGATGGAGATGATCGCCAAGCGCATCCAGACCAGCCGCGCCGGCCTGGACAACCCCAGCAAGCCCATCGGCGTGTTCATGCTGGCCGGCACCAGCGGCGTCGGCAAGACCGAAACGGCGTTGGCCCTGGCCGAGGCGCTCTATGGCGGTGAGCACAACCTCATCACCATCAACATGAGCGAGTACCAGGAAGCGCACACCGTCAGCACGCTGAAGGGCGCACCCCCGGGTTACATCGGCTACGGCGAAGGCGGTGTGCTGACCGAAGCCGTGCGCCGCAAGCCCTACAGCGTGGTGCTGCTGGACGAGGTGGAAAAGGCCCACCCGGACGTGCACGAGACCTTCTTCCAGGTCTTCGACAAGGGTTTCATGGAAGACGGCGAAGGCCGCTTCATCGACTTCAAGAACACGCTGATCATCCTGACCACCAACGCGGGCACCGATCTCATCGCGGGCCTGTGCAAGGACCCGGAGTTGATGCCCGACCCCGAGAACATGGCCAAGGCGCTGCGCGAGCCGCTGCTCAAAGTGTTCCCGCCGGCGCTGCTGGGACGGCTGGTGACCATTCCCTACTACCCCCTGTCCGACGAGATGCTGGGCAGCATCGTGAAGCTGCAGCTCGGGCGCATCAAGAAGCGCGTGGAAGCGCGCTACAAGATCCCGTTTGTGGTCGGCGACGACGTGGTCAAGTTGGTCGTGTCGCGCTGCACCGAAAGCGAATCGGGCGGCCGCATGATCGACGCCATCCTGACCAACACCATGCTGCCGGACATCTCCAAGGAGTTCCTCAACCGCCTGCTGGAGGGCAAACCCATCGAACGTGTGACGGTGGGTGTGCAGGACGGCAACTTCAGCTACGCGTTCTGATGCGCGCCGGCCCCTTCATCCAGGACGTCTAGCGGTGGGTCAGCACAGCGCTTCCAAGCGGCTGGAACTCGGCCGCCGGCTGCAGACAGCCATCGCACTGCTGCAGGACGAGCAGGACGACAGGGCCGACGTGGCCCTGGGGGCCATCCTGTCCAACTGGCCGGGCGAGCCCAACGCGCTGCACTTCCAGGGCATCCTGCGCCACCGGCAAGGGCGCAGCGCCGAAGGTGTTGCTCTGATCCGCCGGGCCTTGCAGGTGGTGCCCAAGGACCCGGGGGTGTGGAACAACCTGGGCAACGTGCTCGTCGAGTCGCAGCAACTGGACGACGCCGCGCAGGCCTACCGCTCCAGTGTGGCGGCAGCGCCGGGGCAGCCGGCCTCGGCCGACGCGCTGAACAACCTGGGCACGGTGCTGCGTCGCCAGCTGGATTGGACTGGCGCAGAGCAGGCCTACCGCGACGCGCTGGCACTGCGGCCTGACTTCGTCGGTGCCTGGTACAACCTGTCGCTGACCCTGCTGGGCCAGGGCCGTGTGCCCGAAGGCCTGGAAGCCAACAGCAAGGCCATCACGCTGTCGCCACGCGACATGCAGCCGCGCAACCAGGTCATCCGCGCGCTGCTGCTGTTGGGCGAACGCGACCAGGCGGCGCAGCTTTACCGCGAGTGGCTGGCCGCCGAGCCCGACAACCCCGTCGCCCAGCACCAGCTGGCGGCCTGCCTGGGCCAGGACACACCGGCGCGTGCCAGCGACGCCTACGTGGAAGAGGTCTTCGACAGCTTCTCCAGCAGCTTTGACGTCAAGCTGGAGCAGTTGGGCTATCGCGCACCCACCCTGGTGGCCGAAGCGCTGCAGCAAGCCGCAGGCGAACCCGCTGCGGCACTGGACATCTGCGACGCCGGCTGCGGCACGGGCCTGTGCGGTCCGTTGCTGCGGCCCTGGGCACACAAGCTCGCGGGCTGCGACCTGTCGGTGGGCATGCTGCGCCAGGCCAAACCGCGCCGCTGCTACGACGCACTGCACAAAGCCGAGCTGGTGCACTACCTGCAGACCCAGCCCGGCTCTTTTGACGCCGTGGTCTCGGCCGACACCTTGTGCTACTTCGGTCCGCTGGAACAGGTGGCGGCGGCCGCCACCAGCTCCCTGCGCCCCGGTGGCTGGCTGATCTTCACCGTGGAAGCCTTGCCCGACGGTTGCGCAGAACCGCACCAGCTGCAGACCAACGGGCGCTACGCCCACGAGGCCGGCTACCTGCGACGCGTGCTGCCCGCGGCCGGATTCAACGAGCCCGTGATGCGCCACGACCGGCTGCGCATGGAAGGTGGCAAGGCCGTGATGGGCTGGCTGGTCACGGCACGCCGGCCTGGGGCCGTGACATGACACGCAGCCGTGGCCCGATGTGCTCCGCAGACCTGGGCGACCGCTGGATGGACGGCGGTACCCTGTCGCGCAACCAGTCCACGCCGCCGTCGCCCCAGGGCGTGGACAGCAACAGCGGCCTCAGCGCCGAAGAGCAGAGCCTGCTGCTGGACCTGGGCCAGTTGGTGCTGGACCTGGTCGGCATCCTGGACCCGACGCCGGTCGCCGACAGCACCAATGCCGTCATCTCGCTGGGCCGTGGGGACTGGTGGGGCGCAGGGCTCAGCGGCATCTCGGCCATCCCCTACATCGGCGACCTGGCCAAGGCCGGCAAGCTGGGCCGCTGGGCCGAAACCCTGCACAAGACCGTGGCTCTGGCGCGCCTGCGCCCGGCTTTTGCCGTCAGGGCCCGGCCGCTGCTGGAGAAACTGGCCCAGCTGACCGCACGCATCCCGTCGCGGATGCTGCCCGACTTCGCCCGCGACACCTTTTTGCTGGTGCAGCGCGAGTTGCGCATCTTTGCCGGCCAGGCGGTCCGGCTGCCGCGCAAGCAGATGGTCGACGCCTTTCTGGAAACCTGGTTCAAGGAGATCGACAAGCTGCCCTTGCCGTCGCCGGGTCCGAACCGCGGCGCCCTGTGGTCCAAGCTGGATGCAAAGAGTGCCTTGACGAAAGAAGGAGCGCCGACCGCAGGCTGGGCCTTCAAAGGCGATGACCTGTCGATCTCCGGCGCCGAACTCGCCGAGCGCCTGGCCGCACAGGACGGACGCAAGACCTTGGAGAGCCTGCTGAAGCCCCTGGGCGTGGAGGCCAAGCTCAAGAGCGACGTGCAGACCTTGTCGGAACTCGTGGGCGGTGCCGTGCCGTGGGCCGAGTTCGAGCAGAAGATCTGGTCGCGCGCCTCGGTCAAGTACGTGAACTCGCTCCATGGTCGGGTGGTGGTGTACGTGGATGACGCGGTCCTGAAGCAGGCGCTGCGTGAGGGCAACCTGCCCGTTCTGACCACCGAACTCCAGGCGCTGCTGCGCCGCTATCGCCAGGGCGCCGGCATCGAGGCCATCGAGGTGCGGGACATCTTCGACGGGACCGTGTTCCTCGCCCACTGACCAGGAGCAATGCGACAAGTCCCTTCGCCTTGAATGCTCCGCTGCCCAGGGGAGCGCCTGTGACTTTGGTCGCTGGTGGCTACCGACCCGCTCCAGGAGTATGAAACCCAGCCTGCGCGACAGCGTGGGCACCTTGCAGGCCTGACGACCATGGCATCGCCCATCACTTTTAGCTGCCCACTGCCCCCCGACGCGCTGAAGTTCGCGTCCATGACGGCGCGGCAGGCCGTGTCCGCGCTGGACAACATCGAACTCACCCTGGTCGCTGACAAGCCCGACATCAAGGCCGAAGACCTGTTGGGTCAGCCGGCTGGCGTGAGCATGGCGCTGCGCGACGGCAAGGCACGGCACTTCAATGGCCTGGTGACGCGCTTCGGCAGCGGCCACGCACAGGGCCGCTACTACCAGTACCAGGCCACGCTGCGGCCCTGGCTGTGGTTCCTGACCCGCACATCGGACTGCCGCGTCTACCAGAACCTGACCGTGCCGAAGATCGTCGAAAAGGTCTTCGGCGACCACAGCGCCATCGCCAACTTCGAGTTCAAGCTCTTCCGCAGTTACCGCCAGCGGGTCTACTGCGTGCAATACCGCGAGACCGACTTCAACTTCGTCGCACGCCTGCTGGAAGAAGAAGGCATCTACTGGTACTTTGAGCACACCAAAGGCGCGCACAAGCTGGTGCTGGTGGACGACACCAGCGCCCTGAAGCCAGGCGAGGGCGCCGAGCAACTGCCCTACTACGACAACGGCGGCAACATCCCGCCCGACCTGGATTGCATCACCGGCTGGAATCATTCGCGCGAGGTGCGCACCGGCAAGGTGGCGCTCACCAGCTATGACTTCGAACGCCCGTCCACGTCACTGAAGGTGGAACAGCACCAGTCGCGGTCCCACGCGCTGGACGACTACGAGCAGTTCGACTTCGAAGGCGA
>JANOAM010000863.1:0-3810 GCA_031411215.1 Betaproteobacteria bacterium | reverse complement strand
GGGGCTTCAGCGCAGCGTCCGGCAACTGCGCCAGGTCCACCGGCGCTTCGCGCCCTTCCTGGGCCGCGCGGTGCGTGAACAGCACCTGGCCGGACGTGGGCCGCGTGGCACGCAGGATGGCGCGGCCCAGCGTGGTCTTGCCACTGCCGCTTTCGCCGACGATGCCCAGGGTCTCGCCCCGCCGGAGGTCGAAGCTCACGTTGTCGCAGGCCTTGACCAGCCCCACTTGGCGCGGCACCAGGCCCTGGTCCATGATGGGGTAGTGCTTGCACAACTGGCGCACCGACAGCATCACGTCGTTGTTCGCTCCACTCACGGTGCAATCTCCTCGGCGCGGTGGCAGGCGACATTGTGGCCGCTCTCCAGACGGCGCAAGACCGGCGCTTCGCCCTGGTCACAAAGCCCGGCCTGTGCATGCGGGCAACGCGGGTGGAAGGGGCAGCCCGCGGGCAGGTCCGACAGCGCCGGCACCGAGCCCTCGATGCTGGGCAGCCGCTGCCCCCGCACGCCGTGCAGGCTGGGCCGCGACCGCAGCAGGCCCAGCGTGTAGGGGTGGCGCGGCGCCTTCAGCAGCGTGCGCACGGCGCCGCGTTCAACCACGCGGCCCAGGTACATCACGGCCACCTCGTCGGCCACCTGGGCCACCACCGCCAGGTCGTGCGTGATGAGCACGATGGCCGTGCCCAGTTCGGTCTGCAGGGCCTTCAGCAGGCGCAGCACCTGGGCCTGCAGCGTCACGTCCAGCGCCGTGGTGGGTTCGTCGGCGATCAGCAGCAGCGGCCTGCACACCAGGGCCATGGCGATCACCACACGCTGGCGCATGCCGCCCGACAGTTCATGCGGATACTGCTTCAAGCGCGTTTGCGGTTCGCGTATGCCGACCTTTTCCAGCATGGCCAGCGCAAGCGCCTCGGCTTGGTGTTTATCCACGGGCTGGTGCAGCAGGATGGCTTCGGTGATCTGGTTGCCCACGGTGTGCACGGGGCTCAGCGCGGCCAGCGGCTCCTGGAAAATCATCGCTGCCAGGCCGCCGCGCACGCGGTAGAGCTCGGGCGAACCGGGTGGCAGCGCCAGGATGTCGATGACCGGCTGGCCGGGCGGGTGCAGCAGCACCTGGCCGCCGACGATGCGCCCGGGCTTGTTGATCAGGCGCAGCATCGAATACGCCGTGACGCTCTTGCCACAGCCGGATTCACCCACGATGGCCAGCGTGCCGCCACGGCGCACGCTGAAGCTGGCGCCGTCCACGGCCTTGAGTTCACCTTCGTCGGTGAAAAAGCTGGTGCGCAGGTCTTTCACCTGCAGCAGCAGACCGTCTTCCATCGCTTCATCCATAGGGATCGGCTGCGTCGCGCAGCCCGTCGCCCAGGAAGTTGAAACACAGCACCACGCTGACGATGAAGCCCACCGGCATCATCAACCAAGGGTAGAAGCTCACCGCCTTCACGTCCAGGCAGTCCTGCAGCATCACGCCCCAGCTGACGATGGGCGGGCGCAGGCCCAGGCCCAGGAAGGACAAGGCTGTTTCGCCCAGGATCATGCCGGGCACGCTGAGCGTCAGCGCCACGATGATGTGGCTGGTGAAGCCCGGCATCAGGTGGCGGAACAGCACCCGCGAATGGCTGCCACCCAGCAGCCGCGCCGCCACGGCGTAGTCCTCTTCCCGCAGGCTCAGGATCTTGCCGCGCACCACCCGCGCCAGGCCAGTCCAGTTCAGCAGGCCCAGCAGCAGCGTGATGGCGAAGTACACCTTCAGTGCGCTCCAGTCGCCGGGCAGCACCGCTGCCAGTGCGATCCACAGCGGCAGCTGCGGGAAGGCCTGCAGGATCTCGATGCCGCGCTGGATGAGGTTGTCGGTGCGCCCGCCGACGTAGCCGCTGATGCCGCCTATGGTCATGCCCAGCACGAAGGTCAGCACGATGCCCACCAGGCCCACGGACAGCGACACGCGTGCACCGAACACGGCGCGGCTGAAGATGTCGCGGCCGTACTTGTCGGCACCCAGCAGGAAGAAGGTAAGCACGGCGCCGTCAGGCGGGTTGGTGGCGGTGCGGTCCGGGCTTTGATCAATCGCCAGCAGGCGGCGCTCGATAGGCAGAAAGCCCAGCAAGGCCACGCCTTCGGCCTTGGCGAACAAGCTCAGCTTCACCGGCGTGGCGGTTTCGGTGTAACCCTTGCGGAAGGTGATGGGGTCGGTGTGCGGCTGCAGCTGGCGCACATGCAGGCCATCCTGCCAGTTGAAGCGCAGCGCCTGCGGCGGTGCGTAGGGGTGGCTCAGGTGGCGTTCGTCGGGTGCGTAGGGCGCCACGAACTCGGCCATCAGGCCCATCAGGTACAGGAACGCCAGCACGAACAGCGAGCCCACCGCCAGCTTGTGGCGGCGGAAACGGCGCTGGATCAGCTGCCACTGGCTCAGCGTGCCGGTGCCATTCACTTTGGATGTCATGCTTGTCGTCATGACTGCACCGCGTCGTAGCGGATGCGCGGGTCCAGCCACAGCAGCAGCAGGTCGGCCACCAGGGTGCCCAGCACGGACAACAGGCTCAACGCCATCAGCATGGAGCCGGCCAGGTACATGTCCTCGTTGAACAGCGCCGACACCATCAACGGCCCCACCGTGGGCAGGCTCAGCACGATGGACACAATGGCGCCGCCCGACACCAGCTGCGGGAAGATATGCCCAATGCCCGACACGAAGGGATTCAGCGCGATGCGCACCGGGTACTTGAACAGCAGCTTCAGCGGCCGCACACCCTTGGCGCGCGCGGTGGTCACGTAGGGCTTCTTCAATTCGTCCAGCAAGTTGGCACGCATGACGCGGATCAGGCCCGCCGTGCCCGACACCGCGCTTACCACCACCGGCACCCAGATGTGCGCCAGCAGGTCCTGCACCTTGGCCCAGTCCCAGAACGGCTGCGCCGCGAATTCCGGCGAAAACAACCCAGACACACCCGCCAGCACCATGATCACCAGCGCCAGCAGGAAGGGCGGCACGCTCATGCCGATGAAGCCGACAAAGGTGGCCAGGTAGTCGCCCGCCGAGTACTGGCGCACGGCCGAGTACACGCCAATCGGGATGGCGATCACCCAGGTGAGCACGATGGTGCCCAGCGAGATCAAAAAGGTCAGCAGGATGCGGTCACCCACCAGTTCGTTGACGGGACGCGCGGTCTCCATCGACAGGCCCATGTGGCCTTGCAGCAGGCCCTGGTCGGCGCGGTCGAAGCTGGTGAACCACAAGAGGCCGGTCCAGCGTGCGTACTGCTTCCACATCGGGTCGTCCAGGTGGAAGGTCTGCTTCAGGTCTTCGGCTTCCTTCTGTTGCGTGGCTTCGCCGGTTTCCTGCAGGTAGGTCAGGCGCGAGGTGAGGAAGTCACCCGGCGGCAGCTGGATGATGGTGAAGACGATCAGCGAAATCACCACCAGCGTGGGCAGCATGATGGCCAGCCGGCGCGCGATGTAGGGGTGGCGCAGAGCCAGCAACAACAGGCCCACGCCCAGCACGGCCCAGGCCAGCCACGCGATGATGCGGCTCACTGGCAACCCGGCTTGCGCTGCGCCCTGGCCCGCCTCCTGCACACGCTTCATGGGCTCCGGTGAGACCAGTTGTTCGCGTGTGTCGGCCAGCGCCGCCTGGTTGGGCGTGCCGAAGAAATAGGTCTCGATGCCGGCATTGGCCGGCGTGCGCACGATGGCCGAGTGCAGCGCGTTCCTGGGCACGTTGTGCAGGTCCTTGTTGACCACCACCAGGAAGGGCGGCGCCTCGGCGATGTTGATGGTCCAGACGTTTTCGGCCGCGATGTCCAGCGC
>JANOAM010000862.1:0-4787 GCA_031411215.1 Betaproteobacteria bacterium | reverse complement strand
CGGCCCTGTTCGCCGGCACGCGCGGCTTCCACTGCGGCGTTCAAAGCCAGGATGTTGGTCTGGAAGGCGATGCCGTCGATCGTGCCGATGATGTCGGCAATCCTCTTGCTGCTGGTGTTGATCTCGTCCATGGTCGACACCACTTGCGCCACCACCTGGCCGCCTCGTGCGGCGACTTCGCTGGCCGAACTGGCCAGCTGGTTGGCGGTGCGTGCCGACTCGGCCGTCTGGTTGACCGTGGTGGTCAGCTGCGCCATGGAACTGGCGGCCTGCTGCAGGTTGGACGCGGTCTGTTCCGTGCGGCTGCTCAGGTCGGCATTGCCCGTGGCGATTTCCTGCGCCGCCACGGACA
This sequence comes from Betaproteobacteria bacterium, assembly GCA_031411215.1. Classification (GTDB taxonomy): domain Bacteria; phylum Pseudomonadota; class Gammaproteobacteria; order Burkholderiales; family Burkholderiaceae_C; genus Rubrivivax. The sequence continues at coordinate 4,435 of JANOAM010000862.1, read as the reverse complement.
CGCCGTCTGCGCCGCCGCGGATCGAACCCAGCGTGTGGCGCAGGGATTCCTGCAGGTGCTGCAGCGAGCGCAGCACGGCGGCCGCGTCGGAACTGCCCTGCACCGGCACGTCCTGCGTCAAGTCGCCCGCTGCAATGCGCTGCGCGTGGGTACTGAACGACGACAGGAAACTGCGCAGCACCGCGCCGCCTGTGAGAAGCAGGGTGACTGCGGCCAGCGTGAGCCCGGCGCTGCCGCCGACGACCCAGGCGGGCGACCAGCCCATGAGTGCGCCCGCGGCGACGATGCCTTGGCCGGCAACCAGCAACAGGACGGTCACGGCCATGCGTTGTGTAGTGGAGAGATTGGCGAACATGTTGTTTTTTCCGGTGAAGAAAGAATGCCGCGGCTCAGGCCGCTTGAAGTTTGAACACACTGACCACGTCGCTCAGGCGCGCGGCCTGTTCACGCAGGCTCTCGGCGGCGGCCGCGCTCTCTTCGACCAGCGCGGCGTTCTGTTGGGTCATGTTGTCCAGCGCTGCCACGGCGCCGTTGACCTGGCCGATGCCGGTGCTCTGTTCGCCGGCGCCGGCACTGATCTCGCCAATGATGTCGGACACCCGCTGCACGCTGACCTGGATCTCGTCCATGGTGCTGCCGGCGTTGGCCACCAGCTTGGAGCCCTCTTCCACGCGGTCCACGCTGGCGCCGATCAGCGCCTTGATTTCGCGCGCTGCTTCAGCGCTGCGCTGCGCCAGGCTGCGCACTTCCGACGCCACCACCGCAAAGCCTCGGCCCTGTTCACCGGCGCGTGCGGCTTCCACGGCAGCGTTCAACGCCAGGATGTTGGTCTGGAAAGCGATGCCGTCAATCGTGCCGATGATGTCGGCGATCTTCTTGCTGCTGGCATGGATGTCGTTCATGGTGGCAACCACCTCCGACATCACCTGGCCGCCCCGCTGCGCCACATCAGCGGCCGACGTGGCCAACTGGCTGGCGGTGCGTGCGCTGCCGGCGGCTTGTTGCACGGTGCCGGTGATTTGTTCCAGGCTGGCCGCGGCCTGCTGCAGGTTGCTGGCTGTTTGTTCGGTGCGGCCGGACAAGTCCAGATTGCCGGTGGCGATCTGCACACTGGCCGTGCCTATGGAATCGCTGCTGTTGCGGACTTCGGACACCGTGCGTGTCAGTGCGTCCTGCATGCGCGTCAGGGCGCGCAGCATGTCGGCCATCTCGTCACGGCCGCTGACCAGCACCGGCTGCGACAGGTCACCTGAGGCAATGCGTTCGGTGACGGCGATGCCTGCACGCACGGGCGTCAGCACCGAACGTGTGATGACCCAGGCTGCCAGCGCCGCCATCAAGGTGGCCGTCAGGCCCAGGCCCAGCACGATCCAGGTGCCACGCTGTGCGGCCGCCGTCAGCAGGCTGCTCTCGTCGGCCACACGTTGTTGCTGGAACGCCGCTAGCGCCTCGATGGCGGCTATGTAGGTCTTGGACGCAGGCAGCATGCTGCTGTCCAGCAGGCCTTGTGCCTTGTCGGACTCGCTGTTCTTCAGCAGGTCCATCACCAGCTTGCGGGCGTCCACATAGATCTGGCGCTGGCCCGCGATGGCCGCGAGCAGGGCCTTGCCCTTGTCGCTGTCGATGCGTTTGTCCAGGTCGGCCTGCAGCTGGGTGATGCGGTCGGACGTGGCCTGCATCTGCGGCGCCAGGAAGCTGCTGACGTCCTTGTTGCCGCCGCTCTTGACGATGGCCAGCGCGCGGCTGACGTTGAGGTGAACTTGGGCCGTCCAGTCGTTGGCCAGCTGCTGGCGCTGTTGCAAGTCCATCAGCCGCGCGCTTTCACGCGACAGGTGCTGCAGGCGCAGGCAGGTGATGGCCACCACCATGACCAGCAAGGCCACAACCAGGCCATAGCCCAGTGCCAGCCGGGTGCCGATCTTGAGTTGCGAAAGGTTCATGTGGTTTCCGGTGTCGCTTCAAGCGGCGTGCAGCTTGAAGGTGCCGACCACGCTGCTCAGCCGTTCGGCCTGTTCGCGCAGACTCTCTGCGGCGGCAGCGCTCTGTTCCACCAGCGCGGCGTTTTGCTGCGTCATGCCGTCCAACTGGGCCACCGCGGTGTTGACGTTGCCGATGCCGGTGCTCTGTTCGCCAGCAGCGGCGCTGATCTCGCCGATGATGTCGGACACACGCTGCACGCTGGCCACGATCTCATTCATGGTGCTGCCGGCGTCGGCCACCAGCTTGGAGCCGGCCTGCACACGGTCCACGCTGGCGACGATCAGCGCCTTGATTTCGCGCGCTGCTTCAGCGCTGCGCTGCGCCAGGCTGCGCACTTCCGACGCCACCACCGCAAAGCCTCGGCCCTGCTCACCGGCGCGCGCCGCTTCCACGGCGGCGTTCAAGGCCAGGATGTTGGTCTGGAAGGCGATGCCATCGATCGTCCCGATGATGTCGGCGATCTTCTTGCTGCTTTGGTTGATGTCGTCCATGGTGGACACGACCTGGGCCACCACGTGGCCACCTCGTTGGGCCACGTCAGCGGCCGATCCGGCCAGCAAACTGGCCTGGCGCGCCGAGTCCGCGCTGTGCAGCACCGTGCCGGTGAGCTGCTCCATGCTGCTGGCCGTCTGCTGCAGCGAGCTGGCGGCCTGTTCGGTGCGGTGGCTCAGGTCGGTGTTGCCCGATGCCACCTCGCTGCTGGCGTGGCGGATGCTGGCAGACGACTCGTGCACCTGGCCCACCACCGCGCGCAGACTGTCCTGCATGCGGTTCAGTGCGCGCAGCAGGCTGGCGGCTTCGTCCTTGCCTTCCACGCGGATGGGCATCGTCAAGTCACCACCGGCAATGGACTCGGCCACACGGGCAGCGTAGCCAATGGGACTGGTGATCGAATGCGAATTCATCAGCGTCAGCGGCACCACCACCAGCACCACCACGCCCACGGTGGCCACGAAGGCCCACATCACCAGGTTCATGGCGCCCAGGAAGTGTTCCTGTGTGTTGCTGGCTTCGGCGGTGACGATGCCGGCGATCTTCTCGACATTGGCTTCGACGACCCGGACTTCCTCCTTGGCCCTGGCCAGCATCTTGTCAGCCGTGCGGGCGTTGTCGTAGCCGCCGTTCTGGATGTTGTTCAGCGTCGGTTGGCTGCGCTGCACGTAGCTGTCCAGGCGCTGGAGGGAGTCGCGGACGATGGGGTTGTCTGCGTCGTTCTCACCTTTCAGCATGGCGGACAAGGCCTTCTTGGTGGTGTCCACCTCCTTCATCCAGGCCTCGCGGAGCTTGAGCACGGCCACGCCGTCCTCGTAGTCGATGACCATCTGCTTTTCCAGCAGCCGCACCTGCGACAGGTGCTGGCGCAGCGCGGAGACAGCCGTCGTCTCATGCAGCGAGTGCTCCATGAACGCCATGTTCAGCGACTTGATGCGAGCGCCACCGATCATGCCCACCAGGCCCACCAGGGCAAACATGCCCAGGACCATGGCGATAGCACCCCGCATGCGGGTCTGGATGGAGAAGCTGCGCAGCAGCACCAGCCATTGGTTCATGGTGAGGCCTCGGATCCTTGGGGGTACAGACGGGTGGCGGGGCGAGGCGTTCAGTGCCGTGAGCGGCGGATCAGCGAGCCCACGTCCAGGATCAGCGCGACGCGGCCGTCGCCCATGATGGTGGCGCCGGAGACGTCGTCCACCTTGCGGTAGTTGCTCTCCAGGTTCTTCACCACCACCTGTTGCTGGCCCAGCAGTTCGTCCACCAGCATGGCGACGCGGCCGCCTTCGGCTTCCACCACGACCATGATGTTGCTGACGTGTTCAAAGTCGAAACGCGGCACGTTGAAGACACGTTCCAGGTCCACGACGGGCATGTACTCGTCACGCACCTCCACCACGCGACCGGTGCCGCCGATGGTCTTGATCAGGCCGGGCTGCACCTGGAAGGACTCCACGACGCTGCTCAGCGGCAGGATGTAGACCTCTTCGCCCACACCCACGCTCATGCCGTCCATGATGGCCAGCGTCAGCGGCAGGCGCACACGCACCGTCATGCCGTAGCCTTCGGCGGAGTCGATCTCCACCGTGCCGCCCAGGGCGGTGATGTTCTTCTTGACCACGTCCATGCCGACACCGCGGCCGGACACGTCGGTGACCTGGTCTGCGGTGCTGAAGCCGGGCGCGAAGATGAGGCTGTAGACCTCGGAATCGGTCATCGCGTCGGACACGTCCAGGCCACGTTCACGGGCCTTGGACAGCAGCTTGGCGCGGTTCAGGCCCTTGCCGTCGTCACGCACTTCAATGACGATGCTGCCGCCCTGGTGGCTGGCGATCAGCGTGATGGTGCCGGCCTCGGGCTTGCCCTTGGCCAGGCGTTCGGCCGGCATTTCAATGCCGTGGTCGCAGCTGTTGCGCACCAGGTGGGTCAGCGGGTCGGTGATCTTTTCCACCAGGCCCTTGTC
>JANOAM010000861.1:0-5141 GCA_031411215.1 Betaproteobacteria bacterium | reverse complement strand
CGTCGCTGCAGCGGTCGACACCCGGGCCCTTGCCGTACCAGATGCCGAAGACACCGTCGTACTTCTTGCTTTGCGGGTACAGGTCCAGCTGCTGCGTGCCCCACACGGCCGTGGCGCCCAGCTCTTCGTTGACCCCAGGCTGGAAGACGATGTGGTTGTCGGCCAGGTGTTTCTTGGCCGCCATCAGCGCCTGGTCATAAGCGCCCAGCGGGCTGCCGCGGTAGCCGCTGATGAAGCCGCCGGTGTTCAGGCCCGCGGCCAGGTCGCGCTGGCGCTGCAACATGGGCAGGCGCACGAGGGCCTGCACCCCGCTCATGAAGGCCCTGCCGGCACCGAGGCTGTACTTGTCGTCCAGCGTGGCGGTTTCCAGGGCGCGGCGGACGGCGTCAGGCAGCGGTGCATTCATGCGGGCAACTCCATGGGGGGGCCCCAGACACAACAAGGACGGGGCAGCGCGGAAGTTTAGGCAAAGGTCTCTGGCATGTCTTTTCTTTTGATGCCAATCGGCAGCCGCTTTGCGCAAGAATCTTGCTCTCGTTCGGACTTGGAATGGCAAATGGCGCTCAAAAATCCGACATTGGGGAAAACCACTTCTCCCACCCCTGCTGCCGTCGAGCTTTCTGACGCGCATGCCTCGGGTCTGGACCGCTGGGACATCGCCATCTTGCGCCAGCTGCAGTCCGACGCGCGCCTGTCCAACACCGAACTCGCGTCGCGTATCGGCTTGAGCGCCGCGCCGACCTGGCGGCGGGTCAAGTGGCTGGAAGAGCAGGGCTACATCACGGGCTACAGGGCGGAGATCGACAGACGCAAGATCGGGCTGGGTGTGCTGGCCTTTGTGCGCCTGGACGCCGAGCGCAACAACAGCGAAAGCACACGCGCGCTGGAAGACGCCATCCGCGCGCGGCCGGAAGTCGTGGCCTGCCACTACATCAGCGGCGCCGGCACGTTTGAGCTGCAGGTGGTGGCCACCGACCTGGATGCGTTCTCGCGCCTGGCCATGGACGTGCTGTTCAAGCTGCCCAACGTGAAGGACCTGCACACCAGCTTCAGCCTGGGTGAGGTCAAGGCCGGTGGTGTGCTGCCCTTGGGTCACCTGGGCTGAGCCGAGCCGCGATTGCGATACCCTCAGGGGCTGTGCTCTCCGCCACTCCCAGATCCCACCGTTCGGCCCCATGAGCCGCCTGCTTGACACCCTGCTGACCACCGACCCGGTGCAACGTGTGCGCCTGGCGCAGGCCGGGCTGGCCATGCTGGTGATGGCCACGGCCGTGTCGGCCATGCACTTCTTCGTGTGGGTGGGCGCGGCGGCAGCGGGACCGGTGCTGTGGTGGTCCCTGGTCACGCTGCTGGGCATGGGTGTGTTCTTCGTGCTGATCCGCAGCGGCTGGTCGCGCCAGCGGGCCGAGCCCTCGCTGACCGTGCCGCAGATGCTGTTTGCGTTGACCAGCGGCGCCGTGGCCTACACGCTGCTGGGCGCGGGCCGTGGCGCGGTGTTCCCGGTGGTGATGGTGGTGCTGATGTTCGGCATGTTCGTGGTGTCTCCGCGGCAGATGTTCTGGCTCAGCGTCTATGCGGTGCTGCTCTTCGGCTGCGCCATGGCCCTGATGACGCTGCGCCGGCCGGTCGACTACCCATGGACCATCGAACTGGGTCACTTCCTGCTGGTGGCCACCATGCTGCCGGCGGTGTCCATCCTGGCCGGGCGGCTGAGCCGCATGCGCCACCGTTCGCGCCTGCAACGCGCGGAACTGTCGCAAGCCCTGGCGCGGCTGCGCGAACACACGACCCGTGACGAGCTCACCGGCCTCATCAACAAACGCCACATGCAGGGTCTGATGGAGCAGGAGCACCAGCGTTGTGTGCGCAGCGGCCAGAGCTTCTGCATCGCGGTGCTGGACATCGACCGCTTCAAGGCCGTCAACGAAGCCCATGGCTACACCGTGGGCGACGCTGTGTTGCGCGCCGCCGCGCAGGAGGCACTGCGCCATGTGCGTGTGTCCGACGTGCTGGCGCGCTGGGGCGGCGAGGAGTTCGTGCTGATGATGGGCGACACCCGCGCCGCCCTAGCCCGTGGCGGCCTGGAGCGGCTGCACCAGAAGGTGGGCGCGCTGCGCATCCTGCATGGCAGCGCGGCAGTGGGTGTGACCTTGTCCGGCGGCCTGGCGGAACACCATGCGGGCGAGAGCGTGGCGCAGACGTTGGAACGCGCTGAGAAAGCCCTGCAGGACGCCAAAGCTCAAGGCCGTGACCGCATCGTGGTGGCGGCTTGACGGGGGCCGGCGCAGGGCGCCTGCCGTTGCGCCACGCGCTGGTGGCGCTTGCGGTGGTGGCGGTGTGGGGCACCAACTTCGTGGTCATCAAGGTGGCGCTGCTTGCCTTGCCGCCACTGTTGCTGGCGGTGCTGCGTTTCACGCTGGCGCTGCTGCCGGCAGCATTGTTCATCCCGCGCCCGGCCGTGCCCTGGCGCAAGCTGGCGGCTTATGGCGTGTTGATCGGCGCGGGCCAGTTCGGCCTGCTCTACATGGCCATGAATGGGCTCATCGCGCCGGGACTGGCTTCGCTGGTGATCCAGACGCAGGTCTTCTTCACCATCGGCCTGGCCATGATGGCCGACGGCGAAAAGGTGCGTGCGTACCAATGGGCTGCGCTGGTGCTGGCCAGCGCGGGCATTGCCGTCATTGCTGCACACACGGGCGGCGACACGACGTTGTTGGGCCTGGGTATGGTCCTGGTGGCGGCGCTGTCCTGGGCCTGCGGCAACCAGGTGGCGCGCAGCATGGGCCGTGTGCAGATGCTGGGTGTGGTGGTGTGGTCCAGCGCATTCGCCTTGCCGCCGCTGCTGCTGTTGACGCTGCTGGTGGAAGGGCCGGTGCGCATCGCTGAAGGTCTGGCGGCGGCCGACACCGGCGTGTGGCTGGCTGTGGTGTGGCAGGCCTTGGGCAACACGCTCTTTGGTTACGCGGCCTGGGGCTGGTTGATGGCCCGCCACCCGGCGGCCACCATCGCGCCCATGGCCTTGCTGGTGCCGGTGTTCGGCATGGGCTCGGCAGCCCTGCTGCTGGGTGAAGGCTTGCCTCTGTGGAAGCTGGGCGCCGCGGTGCTGGTGCTGTCGGGGCTGGCGCTCAACCTCTTCGGACCGCGCCGGGTGTGAGGACGGGGAGGATGCTCAAACCATGTGGTTGTTGATTCTGGAAGCGCTGGCCGCGGGCGGTGTGCTGGTGTTCATCGTCTGGTGGACGGCGTTCTCGGGCCGCCGCAAGGACGAAGATCCGCCGCCAGACGAACCGCGCTGAGCGGCACCACTGATCAGCCTTCAGCCGAACGGCGGCGGCCGCAGGAAGCTCATCGGCCGCGTGCGCAGCCGCCGCCACAGCGCGGCGCGTATGCGCAACCGGTCCTGCACGCGCACGCCACGTGAACGCAGCGCCACCTTAAAGGCCAGGTAGAAGCTCACCGTCACGTTCAGCACGCCGGTGGCTGCGATGCCCGCCAAGCACCACCAGAAGGCCGGCTGCCGCAGCAAGTCCATGCCCAGCGCGCCCAGTGCCGCCGCCAGCTGCCCGGTCGCCAAGGTGACGTGGCGCACCTCCAGCGGCAGGCCCACGAAGGCCGCCACCGCAGGCACCAGGCCCAGCATCATGCCCAGCGACACATTGGCCGCCACGCCCGAGACATGGGCGCGCCACCAGTCGGCCCAGCGCCTGGCGCGTGAAGCGCCCAGCAGCGACACGATGCGCGGGTTCCAGGCGATGGCGCTGTCCAGCCGGTGGTAGACAAACCAGTTCTCGGCCCAGCCGGCGATCAGGCTGCTGGCAAACAGCAGCACGCCCGTGAAGGCCGCGTACAGCGCCATGGGGCCCAGCAGCGTCAAGCTGTGCAGCGTGTAGTGGGCATCCTTCGCGCCCACCAGCGGCGCGCCGGTCCAGGCGGTGGCCAGCAGTTGCACACCCAGCACCAGCGGCCCGCACAGCGCCAGGTTGCCGATGATGCCGGCCACCTGTGAACGTATCAGCTGGGCCACGCGGTCCACCAGGCGTTCCAGGTCTTCGTCGCTGCTGCTTTGTCCGGACGGCATGGTGGCCGCCAGCGCCGGCGCGGTCATCGCCGGTTGTTTGGTGGCCACCGTCCAGTGCAGCAGCATCACGACGACAAAACACGACGCGTAGTTCACGCCGGCCCAGAAGCCGCCCCAGAAGGCGGTCAGGCCCAGCGCCAGGATGGCGTACTTCACGAAGACGGTGACGGCGATCGCCGAGCCGCCGCCCGCGGCGCGGCGCAGCATGTCGCGGTACTCGTCGCGGTCGCGGGTGATGTAGTGCTCGCCGCTTTCGGCGTTGCGTTCGGCCACGTGGCGCGCCAGCAGCGAGTAGTGGCGCGCGAAGAGGGCGCGCACGCTGGCCTGCTCGCGCAGGGAGCCGACCAGATCGGTCAGCAGGCGTCGGCCTTCGGCGATGCGGTCAGGGGCCAGCACGGCATTGAGCAGGTCCTCGATGCGGCGGCAGCGCCCTTGCAGCTGGTCCAGATCGAACACGATGTTCACCGACACGCCGTGGCTTTCCAGGTGCGGCATGACGCTGTCGGCGGCGTGCACACACTGGTCCAGCAGCGCACGCAGGTAGCCGGCCTGGCGCAGGCTGTCGTCAGCCCGTTCTTCCAGCAGTGCGGCCTGCAGCGCGGTGACCGCGGGCCCCAACTGGCGGAAAGGGTCGTCGGCCAGCAGCGTGCTGTCCATGCGCTGGCGCAGCGCCGGGCTCAGCGCGGCGGACTGCACGTGGCTGGCGAGGATCTGCACGGCGTCCAGCAGCGCAGCGCGCGCCGGCGCGGCCTGCGGCCCCAGCAGCTGCGCGGCCCGCGTGCAGGTGTCGGTGTCCAGCGCGTCCAGCCAGGCCGCATCTGCAGGCTCGAAGAGCAGGGCGAACAGCGAGGCCAGGTCGCGTGTGTCCGGCGTGGCCGGCAGCACACGGGCCTGCACACGCGACAGCAGTTCGCCGCCAAACGTCAGCCGCGCACCGAAACCGAAGTCGGCGAACAGCGACGTGGCGTCGATGTCGCGCCAGAAGGCCTGGGCCAGGCCCCCCACCCGCGCCGCCAGGGCCGGGTGCTGGTCCATTTGCCGCAGCAGGTGCTTCAGGCGCAGC
>JANOAM010000860.1:0-4827 GCA_031411215.1 Betaproteobacteria bacterium | reverse complement strand
CGCACGACGCTGGGGATGCCCAGGTGCCGCGTGTTGCGCAGCAAGGCCACCTTGTTGACGTTGACCGACAGGGCCGTGCGGCTGCGCGGGTCTTCAGGGGCGATCAGAGGGTTCATGGGCGGAAGCGGGTGTGGGCCCGGGTCTGGAAACGGGTTTGGGAATGACCCGCTGACTGAGCCCTTGCACACCCTGCCACACCTGGCGCGTGCGCAGTGGCGCGGGGCCCAGATGATAGTGAAGCACCTCGCGCAGCGGCACACGCAGTGCCGTGCCGGCCTCGGCGCAGGCAGTCTGCAGCGCATGCCAGTCGTTCTGGGCCAGCGCTGTCTCCAGGGCCAACCAGTCCTGGCCCAGCTGGCCTTGGGGCGAAGCCACGAGGCCGGTCTGCGCTTGCAGCGCGTAGCGTGCCTGCGGCTGCAGGGGCTGGGCGCTCAGCGTGTCGGTGGCCAGGTCCGGCAACACACCGGTTTCACGGAGCACCGCCAGTTCAAAGGCGCGCAGCACGGGCGCCTCGTCGGCACCCGCGGCCAGGGCCAGCAAGGTGCCGGTGTAGGCGTCAAATAGCGCCGGGTGGGCGTCATCACGCGCCAGCAGCTTCATGACCAGTTCGCTGGCGTAGAAGGCGCTGAACAGCGCGGCACCAGGCAGCGGCGGCACACCGCCGGCCCATTCAGCGCTGCGCAGCGCGTGCACGTCGCCACTTTCGTCGGTGGGCGTCTTGCCCAGCTGCAGGTGCAGCGGGTGGAAGGGCAACAGCAGCGCGCGGAAGTTGGAGGTCGGGCGCTTGGCACCCTTGGCGACCACGACCACACGCCCGCGTTCGCGGGTGAAGAGTTCGACGATGAGGCTGGTTTCGCTCCAGTCCCAGCGGTGCAGGACGTAGGCGTGGAGTGGCGTGCTCGTCTTACTCGTAGCCATAGCTGCGCAGATGCGCTTCGTCGTCGGCCCAGCCCGAACGCACCTTGACCCACAACTCCAGGAAGACCTTGCAGTCCCACAGATGCTGCATCTCCTGGCGCGCTTCGCTGCCGATGCGCTTGAGCCTTTCGCCGCCCTCGCCGATGACCATGCCCTTGTGGGCATCACGCTCCACCACGATGGACGCGGCGATGCGCACGCGGCGCGGAGCCGGCGCAGGGGAATCCTGGTCGCCTTCTTCTTCGAACTGGTCGATCACCACCGTGCAGCTGTAGGGCAGCTCATCGCCGGTCAGGCGGAAGAGCTTCTCGCGGATCAGTTCGGCTGCCATGAACTTCTCGCTGCGGTCGGTGAGTGCGTCTTCTTCGTACAGCCAGGCTTGTTCCGGCAGGTAGGGTTCGACGATGCCCAGCAGGCGCGCCACATCGGCTTCCCGCGTGGCGCTCATGGGCACGTACTCGGCGAAAGCGTGACGTTCCTGCATGGTCTTGAGCCAGGGCAGCACGTCCTGGCGGCGCGGCAGCGCGTCCAGCTTGTTGGCGATCAACAAAGCGGGCTTGCCTTCGGGCAGCAGGGCCAGCACCTTGGCGTCGGCCATGGTGAACTTGCCCGACTCGCACACGAACAGCACCACGTCCACGTCACCCAATGACGACAACACGGTGCGGTTCAGCGTGCGGTTCAGCGCGGCGGCATGCTTCATCTGGAAGCCCGGCGTGTCGACGAAGACAAACTGCGTCTGCGCCACCGTGCGCACACCCGTGATGCGGTGGCGCGTGGTCTGCGCCTTGGCGCTGGTGATGCTGATCTTCTGACCCACCAGCGCGTTGAGCAGCGTGCTCTTGCCCACGTTGGGGCGGCCGACGATGGCGACCAGGCCGCAGCGTTGCGGCTTTTCTTCAGTGCTGGATTCAGTCATGAACGGAGAGGTCCGCCGGGGTTGTCGCTGGCTTTGAGTGCCGCCAGCATGCGGCGCGCCGCTTCTTGTTCCGCCGCACGGCGCGACTTGCCTTCGCCGCGTTCGGCCAAGCCCAGGGCCGCCACGGCGCATTCGACTTCAAAGGTCTGCGCATGCGCCTGGCCGGTGGTGGCGGCAATGCGGTAGGCCGGCACGGCAAAGCGCCGGGCCTGCAGCCATTCCTGCAGTTCGGTCTTGGCGTCCTTGCTCCAGTTGTCGGCTTCCGTCGCCTGGATCACTTCGCCAAAGATGCGCTGCACCAGCGTGTGTGCGGGCTGGAAACCGCCATCCAGAAAGACCGCGCCGATGATGGCTTCCAGCGCGTCGGCCAGGATGGACGGCCGCTGCGCGCCGCCGCCGCGGGCTTCGCCTTCCGACAGGCGCATCAGGTCGGGCAGGCCCAGCGTGACGGCCGCTTTGTGCAAGCTGTCTTCGCGCACCAAGTGGGCCCGCACACGCGTCAGGTCACCTTCGTCGCTGCCGGAAAAGCGGTCGAACAGCAGGCTGGACACGGCCAGGCTGAGGACCGCGTCGCCCAGGAATTCCAGGCGTTCGTTGTGGTCCGCGCCAAAGCTGCGGTGGGTCAGCGCACGCTGCAGCAGCATGCCATCAGCAAAGCGGTGGCCGATACGGCGTTGCAGCGCGTCCAACCGGCCTTCTGGGCGGGGCTCCATGGCGCTACTTCGAACGGCCCTCGTACTTGAGCAGGATGTATACGGGGCCGTAGATGGGCACTTCCTTGTCGTACTTGAAGGCGATCACCACCTTGTCGTTTTCCTTGGTGATGATCAGGTCCTTGCCGGTCACGGCGCTGATGGAGTATTCGACTTCCTTCTGACGCTCGAAGGCTGCGCGGGCCTCGGCCACAGTGGCAGGCTGGGTGGCCGCGATGCGTTCCACCGCGCGCTGGACGGTGGCGTATTCATTCACCGTGGGCAGCACACGCACCAGCACATAGGCCGTGAAGCCGACGAGTGCGGCCCAGAACAACAGTCCGAACAGCGTGACGCCCCGCTGGTTAGCGCGCGGGTGGTGAAATTTGCCTGCGGTCATGAATCGCCTTCTAGGTGTCCGGGGCTGCAGTGGCTTACTTGAAGGAGCCGATGCGCCCGAGGTTGCCGAAGTTCATCCAGACAAAGAATGCCCTGCCGACGATATTCTCGTCCGGCACGAAACCCCAGTATCGGGAGTCCTGCGAGTTGTCGCGGTTGTCACCCATCATGAAGTAGTGGCCGGCCGGCACTTTGCACACCACGCCCTCGGCGGAATAGCGGCAGTTCTCGGCCATAGGGAAGGTCTTGGGGTCCGGCCCGTAGTAGGCCTGGCGACGCGGGTTGAGCAGTATCTTGTGCTCGACATCACCCAGCTTCTCCTGGTACTGCGGCTCGTAACGGAGCGAGTCGCCTTCGAAAAAGTCACCCTGGGCCACGGACTCCACGGGCTTGCCGTTGATGCTGAGCTTCTGGTTGAGGAAAGACACCTCATCACCCGGCAGGCCCACGACACGCTTGATGTAGTCCTGGCGCGGGTCCACGGGGTAGCGGAAGACCATCACGTCGCCGCGCTGCACGGCGTTGTTGTCGATGATCTTCCTGTTGATCACCGGCAGCCGCACACCATAGTGAAACTTGTTCACCAGGATCAGGTCACCCACCAGCAGCGTCGGGATCATGGAGCCCGACGGAATCTTGAAGGGCTCGAACAGGAAGCTGCGCAGGATGAACACGATCAGGATCACGGGGAACAGGCCCGCCGTCCAATCCAGCCACCAGGGCTGCATGAGCAGCTTCTCGCGTGCTTCGGCAACATTGCCGTCGACCTTCTCGATGCCCATCTTGGTCAGTTCAGCGCGGCGTGCCGTGTCCTGCTTTTCCAGCTCGGCCGCGGCCGCCTCGCGGGAAGGCTGGAACCTGAAGCGTTCACCCAGCCAGAAGAGCAGCGTCACCAGCGTCAGCACAAACAGCAGCAGGGAGAAGTTGCCCGTCCAGAAGCCGAGGAACCAGCCGCCCAGGTAGACAACAAGCGCGCCGTACAGCGCCGCGGTGAGGGAACTCATGGTGTTCATTCGTCTACCTGGAGAATGGCGAGGAAGGCCTCTTGCGGCACTTCAACCGTGCCGATCTGCTTCATGCGTTTCTTGCCAGCCTTCTGCTTTTCCAGCAGCTTGCGCTTGCGGGACACGTCACCGCCGTAGCATTTTGCCAGCACGTTCTTGCGCAGCGCCTTGACGTCTTCGCGCGCGATGATGTTGGCGCCGATGGAGGCCTGGATGGCCACGTCGTACATCTGGCGCGGGATCAGGGTGCGCATCTTGGCCGCCACTGCGCGGCCCCGGAACTGGCTTTGCGCGCGGTGCACGATCATGGCCAGCGGGTCCACCCGGTCGCCATTGATCATGATGTCCACCTTCACGACATCAGCCGCGCGGTATTCCTTGAACTCGTAGTCCATGGACGCGTAGCCGCGCGACACGCTCTTCAGCTTGTCGAAGAAGTCCAGCACGATCTCGGCCAGCGGCAGTTCGTAGGTCAGCATGACCTGCTTGCCGTGGTAGGCCATGTTCAGCTGCACGCCGCGCTTCTGGTTGCACAGCGTCATCACCGGGCCCACGCTGTCCTGCGGCATGTACAGGTGCACGGTGACGATGGGCTCGCGGATCTCGCGGATGCGGCCCAGGTCGGGCATCCTGCTCGGGTTCTCGACCTGCAGCACGGTGCCGTCGTTCAGCTCGACCTGGTAGACCACGCTGGGCGCGGTGGTCACCAGGTCTTGATCGAACTCGCGCTCCAGCCGCTCTTGCACGATTTCCATATGCAGCAGGCCCAGGAAGCCGCAGCGGAAGCCGAAGCCCAGCGCCTGGCTCACTTCGGGTTCGTAGCGCAGCGAGGAGTCGTTGAGCTTGAGCTTTTCGAGCGCGTCGCGCAGCTGCTCGTATTCGCTGGCCTCCGTCG
>JANOAM010000859.1:0-2577 GCA_031411215.1 Betaproteobacteria bacterium | reverse complement strand
GGCCGCAGCCGACGCCGTGACTTCCTTGCGGTAGCGGTTCAGTTCCTGCACGCTGGCAAAACTGCGTTCCAGCAGCAGGCTCAGGTTGTGCAGGATGCGTTCGACGACCTTGTTCTCCCAGACCGAATCGAACTGGATTTGCGTGTCAAGCCAGTGCTCGAGCCACTCGGGATTCGGCAGCCGGCTCTGGATGGTGTCGCGCGGAAACAGGTCGACGTTGACGTGCAGATTGGTCGGGTGCAGCGCCTTGGCCGTGCGGCGCGCGCTGGCCATCAATACGCCGACCTTGGCAAACGCCGCCTTGGCCTCGTCGCCGAAGGTGTTCATCGCCCGCTTCATGTAGCGCAGGTAGGCGCCGCCGTGGCGCGCCTCGTCGCGGGCCAGGGTTTCGTAGATCGCCTTGATGACCGGTTCGGTGTGCCATTCGGCGGCGCGGCGGTACCAGTGGTTCAGGCGGATCTCGCCGCAGAAGTGCAGCATCAGCGTTTCCAGCGCCGGCGCGGGGTCGAATTCGAAGCGCACGGCGTGCAACTCTTCTTCCGTGGGCACCAGGTCGGGCCGGAAGCGGCGCAGGTATTCCATCAGCACCAGGCTGTGCTTCTGCTCTTCAAAGAACCACACACTCATGAAGGCGCTGAAGTCGCTGTCTTCGCGGTTGTCACGCAGGAACATCTCGGTGGCCGGCAGTGCCGCCCACTCCGTGATGGCGTTCATCTTGATGGTCTGCGCCTGTTCTTCGCTGAGCACGGCCGCGTCGAACTTGGCCCACGGGATGTCCGTGTCCATGTTCCAGCGCACAGCTTCCAGTTGCTTGAAGAGTTCGGGGTAAAGCATCACAGCCACCTACAAAGGGTCATCTGATTCTAGGGACGTGCAGCCCGTTTTGCCGATTCCACAGCAGCAGCCACGTTTCTCATGTCAGCAAAGGCCCGCACGCCGGCCAGCGGCCGCCGGTGCAGCACAGGCGAACTGCCGCCCACCCACAGCTGCATGTGCGCGGGCAACTTGCTGCGCAATTCGACCAGGCCGCCCACGACCTGGTTCGGGCCCAGGCAGCCGGTGAAGCTGAGCGCCACCACGTCAGCCCGCACGGCCGACGCAGCCAGCACGATGTCCCACAGCGGTGTCTCCGGCCCCAGTGAACTGCAACAGCAGCCCTCCAGCGCCAGCAAGGCTTCAGCCATCAGCAGGCCCAGGCCATGTGGTTCGCCGGGGAAGGTGCTCAGCAGCACACGCAGGCTGCCGGGCTCCGTGGCCGCGGGCACGCTGGCAATGGCGCCGCGCAGCACGGCCTGCACGGCTTCGCTGTACAGATGCTCTTCAAAGATCTCCAGCTGCCCGAGCACCCAGGCGTCGCCCACGGCGGCGTTCAACGGGCCCAGCACCTCGGTGACAAAACGGGCCACGCCCGCACGCGACAGCTGCCGCGTGAGCTCGCTGCGCAAGCGCGCGGCATCGTGGCCGTGGATCAGATCCATGTGGGCACGCAGGTCGTCCGCTTTCAGCGCAGACTCACCGGCGCGGGATGGCGCTTCCAGCGCCTGTTCACTCAAGGTCAGCAACTGTCCCAGTGCCAGCGGCACGACCCGCCCGGGGCGATGGCCAGCGTCCAGCAGGCGCTTGATGATGCGCAGCTTCTCCAACTGGCCCAGCGGGTAGGCCCGCTCGCCGACCGGGTCGCGGCCCGGGCAAGGGAAGCCGTAGCGGCGCTCCCACACACGCAACGTGTCCTTGCTGAGACCGGTGTCGCGCTCTACGGCCGCGATGGACAGCGTCAGTGCGGCGGTTGGCGGTCGCTCGTTCACGGGTGCCCCTGGTGTCTTGCCTGCCGTACCACGTGGACTGTCCAGGACAACTTGCATCCGGGCTCGGCAGATCTGCGTACTGTAGAGGGCGCCCGAATACGCGACCGTGCGGCGGCCCACCCTGGGGAAAACGTGGCTTTACCCCACGGCGCGGCAGAAGCAAGATACCATTCAGTCGCAAAATGACTGACCAGTTCATGAAAACACCCAACCAGTCATCTGTTCGCTGCCGCACCGCAATTCTTTACAAGCAGCCCGGCTGCAGCCTGGAACTTCGCTGGCCGGGTGCTGTCAGAACGGACAGTCCAGCCTGCAGACAGGGCGGCTGGACAAAGACGATTTCCCTGTCGTGCGGACGGCCGGTCTCACCGGCTGCAATCCCCGGGCGGTTCTCCTCCTCCTCCCTCCCTCCCTCGTTCGCTTGGGGGCGCCGCACGACAGTCTTTACACCGGCCCGGTTGCAGGGTCGCAGCGGGGGCGCGCTGTGAAGCGCGTCGCCGTCATCGGCTCCGGCAGCAGCGGGCTGGGCGTGGCTTGGTCGCTGACGCAGGAAGCTGAGCCGGTACACGTCACCCTCTTCGAAGCCGGCAGCTACTTCGGCGGCCACACGAACACCGTGGACGTCACGCTGGACGGCATCACGCATGGCGTGGACACGGGCTTCCTGGTCTTCAACGAGCGCACCTACCCGAACCTGATCCGCCTGTTCGCGGACCTGGGTGTGGAGACGGCGCCGTCGGACATGTCGTTCTCGGTGCAGGTGCGCCAGCAG
>JANOAM010000858.1:0-2076 GCA_031411215.1 Betaproteobacteria bacterium | reverse complement strand
GTGAGCACCTCCCACGTGGAACGCGCCGCGGGGTCGCGCTCCAGGATGCAGGCAATGTCTTCACGCAGTCGGCTGAACATGTGGGTGTCCCGAAGAAGGACAGGCAGTGTACCCAGCGCCCCCTATTTCTGCTGAGGCCGGCCATCCACCGCACGGGCTATGCCGCGCAGGATATGCACCTCCTCCTGCGTCAGCTGGGCGCGGTTGAGCAACTGGTTCAGACGCGGCATCAGCTTTTTGGGCGCGGCCGGGTCCAGGAAACCGATGCGTTCCAGCACACCTTGCCAATGCGTCAGCACAGCCTGCACGGCCACGCCGTCGGCCAGTTGCGTTTCGGCCGTGCGCGGCAGCACGGCGTAGCCGCCCAGCGCCTGACGCCATTCGTAGGCCAGCACCTGCACCGCCTGGGCCAGGTTCAACGAGCCATAGTCGGGCTCGGCAGGGATGCTGACGCAGGCATGGCAGCGGTAGACGTCCTCGTTGGACAGGCCCGTTCGCTCGGGTCCAAAAACCAGCGCCACGCGGTGGCTGCTGTGCGCCAACGATTCAAAGTGCGGCCGTGGCGCAAAGGTCGGCGGGCCGAAGTCACGTGGTGTCATGGCCGTGGCGCAGGCCCAGGTGGTGCCGTCCAGCGCCTCGGCCAACGTAGGCACGATGCGCGCACGCGCCAGCACATCGGCCGCGCCGCTGGACATGGCCACGGTCTCTTGTTGCACCAGCACGTCGGCGAAGCGCGGTTGCACCAGCACCAGATCCTGGAAGCCCATCACCTTCATGGCCCGCGCGGCCGCACCCACGTTGCCGGCGTGGCTGGTGTTCACGAGCACAAAACGGGTGGAGTCGGGCATGGGCAATCGGAGGTGGGCGGGGCCAGGCAGCTAAAATGCGGGTCTACCCTCGGGACGCTGACCGTGCATGCGCGATTGTCACGCCCCCCGCTCTTTATCCCCTTTGCTGCCACCCCACCAGGCCCGCCCCCCATGTCGCAAGCCCTGCACCCCATGCTCAACATCGCCGTCAAGGCGGCACGCCTCGCCGGTTCGGTGATCAACCGGGCCGCGCTGGACCTGGAAGTTCTCAAGGTGGGCAGCAAGGGGCCCAACGACTTCGTCTCCGAAGTCGACCGCAACGCGGAAGCCGTGATCATCGAAACGCTGCTGACGGCCTACCCGGGCCACGGCATCCTGGCCGAAGAGTCCGGCCGCGAACACGGTGCGCGCGACAGCGACTACGTCTGGATCATCGACCCGCTGGACGGCACCACGAACTTCCTGCACGGCTTCCCGGTCTACGCCGTCAGCATTGCGTTGGCGTACCGCAACCAGGTGCAGCAGGCCGTCGTCTACGACCCCACACGCAACGATCTCTTTTACGCCAGCAAGGGCCGCGGCGCTTTCGTCAATGACCGCCGGCTGCGCGTCAGCAAGCGCCTGAAGTTGTCGGACAGCCTCATCGGCACCGGCTTCCCGTTCCGCAAGGGCGACAACTTCAAGCGTTATGTGAAGATGTTCGAACAGGTCATGCAAAGCTGCGCGGGCCTGCGCCGCCCGGGCGCCGCCGCACTGGACCTGTGTTACGTGGCCGCGGGCTACTACGACGGCTTTTTCGAGACCGGTCTCAGCCCCTGGGACGTGGCCGCAGGCTCGCTGATCATCACGGAAGCGGGCGGCCTGATCGGCAACTTCACCGGCGAGAGCGACTACCTGTTCCAGCGTGAAGTGGTGGCCGGCAACCCCAAGGTCTACGGCCAGCTGGTGCAGATCCTGGCGCCTTACACGCGGGTCATCAAGGGCGAGTCGGCCCCAGCGGAAGCTGCGGCTGAAACACCCGCACCCGACGCGACGGCGGCCTTTGTGCAAGCCCAGGCCGAGCCTGCCAAGCCCAGGGCCGTGCGCATCCGCAAGACGGGCAGCGACGACGCAGCTGTGTAAGCGCTCCCGGCCCGCCTGATACGCTCAGCCCCCTTTCGCAGACACCAAGCCCCTTCATGACCTACTGCGTCGGCATTCGGCTCAACGCCGGGCTCGTCTTCCTGTCCGATTCGCGCACCAACGCGGGCCTGGACGCCATCAGCAC
>JANOAM010000857.1:0-1897 GCA_031411215.1 Betaproteobacteria bacterium | reverse complement strand
GCGGCTCCAGGCGCCGCCACTGCTCGCGCGGCAGGGCAGCCAGGCGCGTGGCCAGTTCGGCCATCCAGGGCTTGTCATCGCCCAGGCAGGCCCGCAGCCGCGCGGCCAGACCGTGCGCAAGTGGCGGCCCGGCCAGCAAGGCGCGGGCAGCGGCCAGGGCCACTGGGCGTGTGGATGCGCTCATGCGTGCGGCGGTGTCTCGGTCGTCGGGCGTGCGGCGTCAAGGAAGGTGCGGTCGCTGCCCAACCTGCTGGTGGTGCATGGGCTGACTGGCGCGCAGCGCCAAACCGCCCAGGCCTTGGAAGACCTCACCTCGAACAAACCACGGGGGTGCCCCGCAGTGCGGGCTGGTCCCAAGGAACCCGCTCGCGACACACTTGGGCAGCGGCCGCGAAACGATTATGGGTGGGGAGAAGGACGTGCCTGGGCCGCGGCTTCTACGCGGGCCAGCAGCTCTTCGACCGACAGGCGGTGCGACGGGCTTTGCGCCGCGTCGAGCAGGCGGTCGATCAATGCCGCGATGACCCGGTCGCCTTCCCAGCGCGTGCCGAAGAGGTAGCGGGCCTGCGGCGCCTCTTCGCCCAGCGCCTGCAGCACCGTGGCCGCCACGGCCGCGGGCGCCGCATGACGGCGGTTGTGAGCGGACTCGGCTTCTTCGGGCCGCGGCGCAGCCGGGTTCTGCAAGCCGTGCAGCGCCGCACGGGCAGCCTCATCAAAGGGCACAGGTGTGGCTTGCAGCCGCGACACATTGCCGGCTCGGCCGTTGTCGCCGATGTCGGTGGACACCGCACCGGGCTGCACGATGCTGACCGCCACGCCGTGCGGCGCCAGTTCCATGCGCAGACAGGACGCATAGGCCTCCAGCGCGTGTTTGCTCATGGTGTACGGGCCCATGAACGGCATGGTGACGCTGCCACCCTGCGAGCCTATGCAGACGATGCGGCCCCGGCTTTGCAGCAGCAGCGGCAGCAGCGCGTTGGTCAGGCGGTGCGGGCCGAAGACGTTGGTGTCGAAGAGCGCCTGCACATCGGCGTCAGGCCAACTGGGCAGCAGGCCGATGCCGCCGACACCCGCGTTGTGCACCAGGCCGTACAAGCCCTGCCCCGCAGCCTGCACACGGGCCGCGGCATCGACCACCTGGGCCGCGTCGCGTACATCCAGCGGCAGCGCGGTGGCGCCCAGGTCATTCAAGCGCAAGAGGTGTTCCGGTCTGCGGGCACCCGCGTAGACGGTGACACCCGCATCCAGAAGTGCCTGCACCGTGGCCAGCCCGATCCCGCTGCCAGCACCGGTGACCAGCACCGGGCCGCGCACGCTTGTCGTGCCGCTCAAGGCCGCTGGCGCGGTGTCACGCGCCGGTCCAGGGGCAGCGGCTCAAAGCCCACCACCATGCGGCAGCCGGCGCCGTAGGTGGCTTCCTGGGCCTTGCAGGCTTCGGCCACGCTGGCCTGCGTGGGCTTGGTGCCCGGTGAACCCCAGGCCAGCAACTGCTGCAACGCCGCCGGATAGACGGCATCCGCCAGGTAGCTGTGCTCTGCGTGCTCGGTGAAGACCTGCACCAGGTGGTCGGCCGTGCCCGCGGCTTTCATGGTCTCGCGGAACTGGTGCTCCAGTTCCACGAAAGCCACCGGGTCGTTGAGCGCGTGCACGGTCAGCACCGGCACCGGGATGCGGCCCGTGGGGTCGGTGTCGGCGCCGAAGGTCTTCACGGCTTGCGGGTCGGCGGCGTAACGCGCCACCGCCGTGTTGAGCGTGGTGTCGTCTGGTGAGCCGCTGTAGCGCGCACCCATGTTGCCAAAGGCGCTGCGGCCACCTGTGCGGTTCTGCGCCACGTCGCGGAAGTGGAAGGTGGCCCAGTTGAGGTGGCCCTGCACGCTGCCCTCCGGAATGCGGATCA
>JANOAM010000856.1:0-4890 GCA_031411215.1 Betaproteobacteria bacterium | reverse complement strand
GGCCGGCGGCGTGGCCGCCGTGCCCACGGACAGCAGCTACGCGCTGGTCTGCCGGCTGGACGACAAGGCGGCGGCGGAGTCGTTGCGCCGCATCCGCCAGGTGGACGACAAGCACCACCTGACCTTGCTGTGCAAGGACCTGAGTGAACTGGCGCGTTTTGCGCGAGTGGACAACCGCCAGTTCCGTCTGCTGAAGCTGGGCACGCCGGGGCCTTACACCTTCATCCTGGAAGCCACCAAGGAAGTGCCGCGGCGGCTGTCACATCCCAGCCGGCGCACCATCGGTCTGCGTGTGCCGGACCATGTCGTGACGCAGGAACTGCTGGCGCAGTTTGGTGAGCCGCTCTTGGCCACGACGCTTATCGCACCGGGCGAGACCGAACCCATGAACGACGCCCAGGAGATCCGTGAGCGTTTCCAGAAAGTGCTGCAGGCCGTGGTGGATGCGGGCGCCTGCCCCATGTCGCCCACCACGGTGATCGACTTCAGCGGCGACGAGCCGCAGCTGGTGCGCCAGGGGCGCGGCGAGTTGTCGCGCCTGGGTTTGTAGCCCGCCCTACAAGGCCGCAGTCACGACCAGTTCCACCCGCCATTCCGGCTTGGCCAGATTGGCCTGCACGGTGGCCCGCGGCGGCGCATGGCCGGCCGGCAGCCAAGCTTCCCACGCGGCATTCAGCGCCGGGAAGTCGGCCAGATCCTTGATGAAGATCTGCACCATCAGCAGCTTGCTTTTGTCGGTGCCGGCACGTGCCAGCAGCGCATCAATGGAAGCCAATACCTGCTGAGTCTGGCCGGTGATGTCCTGGCTGCCGTCCGCCGCCACCTGGCCGGCCAGGTAGCAGACACCGTTGTGCACGGCCATTTCGGACAGGCGGGTGCCGACGTCAAATCGTTGGACCATGGTCAGTGGTGTCCCTTGTGATGTGCTTTGTGCGGTTTTGGATGGGGCTTGTGGGCTGCGTGTGGCTTGTCCACGTTCTGCAGTGGCCCGGGCGGCGCGGCCTTCTGGCCCAGCTTGCTTTCGGTGCCGGCCAGCAGTCTCTTGATGTTGGCTTCATGGCGCCAGATCAGCAGCAGGCTCATGGCCGCGATGGCCAGGAGCGCGGGCTCCACGCCCCAGATCAACGCCTGGTAGAAAGGCGCGAAGACCGCGGCCACGATGCTGGCCAGGCTCACATAGCGGGAGAAGGCCACGATGATGGCAAAACTCAGCAGGGTGCTGAGGCACAGCCAGGGGTTGATGGCCATCAGCACACCAGCCGCCGTGGCGACACCCTTGCCACCCTTGAACTTGAAGAACAGCGGCCAGAGGTGGCCGATGAAAGCCGCCAGCCCCACGAAGGCTGCCGTGTTCTCGCCCATGCCGTAGGGCTTGCCATAGACCAGCACCAGCAGCACCGGCACGTAGCCTTTCAGCGCGTCGAAGACCAGCGTGAGCAAGGCCGCCGCCTTGTTGCCCGAACGCAGCACGTTGGTGGCGCCGGCACTCTTGCTGCCGTAGCTGCGCGGGTCCGCCAGGCCCATGAGCCGGCTGAAGATGACCGCGAAGGACAGCGATCCGGCGAGGTAGGCGCCGACGAGAACGAGCGGTAGAGCAAGCGGTGTGATGAGGCCTTGCATGAGCGCAGGAGTTTACGCGGGGCGGTGGCACAGTCCTGCGAGCACTTCATACAAACGCGACCCGAACAAACACCACGAGGAGAGCCCCGCATGTGGAGCAAGACGATGGCCACGCTGGCCCTGGCGCTGGCCTTCGGCAGCGCCCACGCCGCCGACGAGCAGGTCAACGTCATCTGCTCCGTGCAGGTGGAGTGGTGCAACCTGATCCGGGCCACCTTCACACGTGTCAGCGGCATCAAGGTCAACATCGTCCAGCGCAGCACTGGCGAAGCCCTGGCGCAGCTGAACGCGGAAAGGACCAACCCCAAGACCGACCGAAGCTCAAGCTGATCGACTGCGACTGCGCACGCTACGGCCAGCCGGCCGAACGGGCACGCATCAGCAAGGCCTGGGACGAGAAGGTGCGCTCGCTGCCGAACTGAGTGCCGCTCAGCGCGGTGCGACCAGCCGGCCCAGTTCCTCGGCGGCCTGGGCCACTGCGGCATCCTGCGCGCGGATCACCGCTTCGGTCAGGTGCCGGCCCGCCTCGGAAGACTGGAAGGCGAGGTAGCTGCGCAGCTCGGCGTCGGGCAAGCTGGCGTACATGTCGGCCGCCAGGCTCAGCGTGATCGGCGCCATCTCCTGCTGCATCTTCTGCCGCTGCGGCTCCATCTGTTGGCGCATCACCTGCAAGGGCGGCACGTCCGTGCGGCCCATCGCCCGGGCCATGCCCGTCTGCAGCGCGATCATCAGGTTGAGGATGGCGCCGGACGCCGCCTCGGCATTGCGCGACACCTCCACAAACGCCTGCAGCAGCGCCCGCCGCTCGGGGCTGGCAGCGGCCAACTGCCGTTCGCCCGCCTGCATGAACGTCGCTTCCTCGCCGCGTTCGGCCGACTTGGCCACCTCCATGGCCGTGACCTTGCGGCCCAGCGGGCTGCCGAGCCAAGCCTGCAGGGCGGGCAGCTGCGCGGGCGCCAGGCGTTCGGACAATTCGCGGCGCACCGCCAGGCGCAGGGACAGCGGACCGAAGGCGTCGTCCGTGGCCGCGGCCAGGCGGCGCATGGCCAGTGGCCCGTCAGGGCCCATTTCGGGCGGCGGCTTGCGCGCCACGTCTTCAAAGCCTTGCCGCAGATGGGGGCCCACATCCGCCAGCTGCTCCCACAGACCGGAGTCGCGCATCAGGCGTTCGGCCACACCCTCGCTGACCTGCGCCCGCACGGGCGAGGCCAACAGGCTCAACGCCGCCAACGCCGCGCAAGCCCCGGCCCGCAGGCCCCGGATCAAGGTCACGGACACGTTCTCTCGGCTCATGGTTCAGACCCGCAGCGCGCAGTGCACGCTGCGTACCCCCAGCAGCGCGGTCAGCACCTGCGGCGCCAGACCCACCAGGAAACCGCGCCGCCCGCCGTTGATGTGGATCTTGGGCAGGTCCAGCACGCCCGCTTCCACATAGATGGGCATGGCCTTGCGCAGGCCAAAGGGTGAGGTGCCGCCCACCAGGTAGCCGCTGTGGCGCTGTGCCACGTCGGGTTTGCAGGGCTCGACGCTCTTGGCGCCGATCTCGCGCGCCAGGTTCTTGGTGCTGACCTGGCAGTCGCCATGCATCAGCACGACCAGCGGCTGCGCCTTGTCGTCCTGCATCACCAGGGTCTTGATGACAGCGTGTTCATGCACGCCCAACTGCTTGGCCGATTCGGCCGTGCCGCCGTGGTCCACGTAGTCGTAGGGGTGTTCGGTGAAGCTGACCCCGGCGCTGCGCAGCATCTGCGTGGCTGGCGTCTCGCTGACGTGCTTCTCTTTTTTCGCCATCGTGCCGTTCAGACTGCGTGCGCCCAACCCAACGCGGCCACGACGTGGCAGGCGCTGCCCGCCACCACGAACAAGTGCCAGACGAAATGCGCGTAGCGGACCTTGTTGTCCAGCAGGAAGACCAGCGCGCCCAGCGTGTAGGCGACACCACCGGCGACGATCCAGGCCAGCCCTGCAGCTGGCAGCCGGTCCAGCATGCGCGGCAAGGCCACGATGGCCACCCAGCCCATGGCCACGTACAGGCCCGTGCTGACCCACGGGTGGCGCAGGCGGTTGAGCAGCTTCACCGTCACGCCAAAAGCCGCTGCGCCCCACACCACACCGAACAGGCTCCAGCCCCAGGCGCCCTTCAACACGCCCAACGTGAAAGGTGTGTAGCTGCCGGCGATGAAGACGTAGATGGCGGCGTGGTCCAGGCGCTGGAACCAGGATTTCGCGGCGCCTTTTGGCAGCGCGTGGTACAGCGTGGAGGTGCCGTACAGCAGGATCATGGTGGCTGCGAAGACGCTGGCCGCCACGATGTCCACCGCCCCGCCCAGCCGGTTGGCCTGCCACACCAGGATGGGCAAGGACGCCACCGCCAGCAGGCAGCCCAGGCCGTGGCTGATGGCGTTGGCGATCTCCTCGCCAAGCGTCTGTGGGCGGTCGGCCCCGAACGCAGTGAGCTTCGAGCCCGTCACGTCAATCCCCTTCGACCCATTCCACCTGCGCCCCCAGCGCGCGGATGTTCTCCGCAAACCGCGGATGAGCGCGCCGCACCGGTGTGGCGTTCTTGATCACGCTGCGGCCCGGAATGCTGCAGCTCAGCATCAACAATGCAATGGCGACTCGGATGATGTAGGGGCTTTCGACTTCCGCCGGGCTCAGCGTCTTGCCGCCGAAAGTGATGATGCGGTGCGGGTCGCTCTGGAAGGCATGGGCGCCGAATTTGCTGAGCTCACTGGTCCAGCCCATCGCGCCTTCGTAGACCTTGTTCCAGTACATCATGCTGCCCTCGGCCTTGACACCCAGGGCCACGAAGATGGGCAGCAGGTCCACCGGCAGGTAGGGCCAGGGAGCCGCCTCCACCTTGGGCAGGATGTTCTTGGTGAAAGGCTCCTTCACGCGCAGCGGGCCGTCGACCACCGTGTGGCTCCAGCCGCCTTCGTGCACCACCTGCACGCCGAACTTGGCGAACGTGCGGTCGATCAGCGGGAACTGTTCCGGCGCCGAGTTCTTCACCGTGATGCAGCCGCCCGTGATGGCACCCAGGGCCATGAAGGTGACGGCCTCGTGGAAGTCTTCTGCAAAGGTGAACGTGCCACCGCCCAGTTTGCCGACACCATGCACGGTGAGGCGGCTGGTGCCGATGCCTTCGATCTGCGCGCCCAGCATCACCATGAACTGGCAGAACTCCTGCACGTGCGGCTCGCTGGCGGCGTTCATCAAGGTGCTGGTGCCGGTGGCCAACGCGGCGCAGAGCACGAAGTTTTCCGTCGT
>JANOAM010000855.1:0-11003 GCA_031411215.1 Betaproteobacteria bacterium | reverse complement strand
GGCTGGTGGATCCAGGGGCTGGTGGGCAGCGTTTCGACGAAGTAGTCCGGCGTGTAGGTCGACACGCCCTTGACCCAGATCACCGCGGCACGTAGCTCGGAAATCGACGGCATGCCGCGCAGCCGGTCCACCACGGCACGCAAGGTGATGCCGGTGTCGGCCAGGTCGTCCACCAGCAGCACCCGCCCTGCGAGTTCGCCCTTGGGCATGGTGATGTACTTTGCCAGGTCCAGGCGGCCCTGGATGGTGCCGGCGTCGGCCCGGTAGGAACTGGTCGACATGATGGCCAGCGGCTTGTCGAACACACGCGAGAGCACGTCGCCCGGCCGCATGCCGCCGCGCGCCAGGCACAGGATCTGATCGAACTCCCAGCCCGATGCCGCCACCTTGAGCGCCAGGCGTTCGGTGAGCAGGTGGTATTCGTCCCAGGACACGTAGAGGTGCTTGCCGTCGTCGGTGAGCATGCTTGTCAGGTCTCCGTCGTGGTGATGGTTGGAAGGATGAAGCTCAGGCGCGGAACGGGTGGCGCAACAGCACCGTGTGCACCCGGTCCGGGCCCGTGGACACCATGTCGATGGGTGCGCCGATCAGCGCCTGCATGCGTTCCAGGTAACGGCGCGCGTTGGCGGGCAGTTGCTCCCAGTTCGTCAGGCCGGCGGTGGTGTCCTTCCAGCCAGGCAACGTCTCGTAGACCGGTTCACAGGCGCTGATCTCGTCGGCGTCCAGCGGCAGCACGTCCAGCATGCGGCCACCCAGCTTGTAGCCGACGCAGATCTTGATTTCGGGCAGGCCGTCCAGCACGTCGAGCTTGGTGATGCACAGGCCCGACACGCCGTTGATGATCATGCTGCGCTTGAGCGCCGCTGCGTCCAGCCAGCCACAACGCCGGGCACGGCCAGTGACGGTGCCGCGCTCCTGGCCGACCGTGCTGAGGTGGTGGCCCACGGTGCCCGTGGCGTCAATGTCCAGTTCGGTTGGGAACGGGCCGCCGCCGACACGTGTGGTGTAGGCCTTGGTGATGCCCAGCACGTAGTGCAGCAGGCCCGGGCCGATGCCGGAACCTGCGGCCGCATTGCCGGCCACGCAGTTGCTGCTGGTGACGAAGGGGTAGGTGCCATGGTCGATGTCCAGCAGCGTGCCCTGCGCGCCTTCGAACAGCAGGTTCTGGCCGGCCAGGTGGGCGTTGAAGAGGCGGTAGCCCACATCGGCCATCAGCGGCTTCAGTTGCTCGGCCGCGCGCAGCGTGTCGTCCAGCATGGGCTGCGCGTCCAGCGGCTTGCCGCCCAGCACATGCACCAGCTCCGCGTTGTGCAGCTCCAGCAATTCGCGCAGCTTGGCTTCCAGGCGCGCCGGGTGCTTCAGGTCCTGCACACGCAAGGCGCGGCGCGCCACCTTGTCCTCGTAGGCCGGGCCTATACCCTTGCCCGTGGTGCCTATCTTGCCGGCAGCCGTGCCTTCGCGCCGGGCTTCGCGTGCCTTGTCCACTTCCACATGGAAGGGCAGGATCAGCGGGCAACTCTCGCTCAGGAAGAGGCGCGAGCGCACGTCAATGCCCAGCGCCTCGATGCGGGCGATCTCGCTCAGCAGGTGCGCCGGGTCCACCACCACGCCGTTGCCGATGTAGCAGGCCACGCCCTCGCGCATGACGCCGCTGGGCACCAGTTGCAAAGCCGTCTTTCGGCCGTTGATGACAAGCGTGTGGCCGGCGTTGTGGCCGCCCTGGAATCGCACCACGCCTTCGGCGTGATCGGTCATCCAGTCGACGATCTTGCCCTTGCCTTCGTCACCCCATTGGGTGCCGACAACGACGACGTTGCGACCAGCGCCTGGGCGGATGGCGGTTTGCATGCTCTGCAGGTCCTTCTTGCGATTTCAGATTCGGTTGGGGGCGCGTCTGTCTCAGGACAACGCGCGCAGCACCCATTGGCCATTCACCTGGACCAGTTCACGGTCGCAGGCAAAGGCCTGGGCTTCGGGTTCGTGGCCGGGCAGCACGGCCAGCACGGTTTCGCCGGCTTCGCGCAGGCGGCGCAGCGCTGCGCGCAAGGCCGGATCTTCGCTCCAGGGTGCGCGGATGGCGGTGGGCGCAAGCGACAGGCCCGCGACTTCGGCCAACGTCTTCAAGTCCAGGCTGAAGCCCACGGCCGGACGGTTGCGGCCAAAGACCGCGCCCACCTCGTCGTAGCGGCCGCCGCGCGCGAGTGCGTCGCTGCAGCCGGCGCCGTAGATGGCAAAACGCAGGCCCGAGTAGTAGGCGTAGCCGCTCATGTCCGACAGGTCGTAGCCCACGCGCAGCTGCGGGTACGCCGCCTTCAGGTGGCTGGCCAGCCAGGCCAGCTGGTCCAGGGCTTCGCGCACCATCGGACGGGCTGGCAAGGTGTCGCGCGCCGCTGCCAGGACCTCGTCGCCGCCGTACAGGCGCAGCAGCGCCAGCAAGGCCTCGCGGGTCTCGGCAGGCGCGTGCGCCGTCAATGCTGACAGCGTGGGCGCGTCCTTGTCCGACAGCGCCTGCACGATGTCCTGCAGCTGCGCCGCGTCCATGGGCACACCAGCCAGCACACCGCGCAGCACACGCGCGTCGGCCAGGTCGATGAGCAGGTCCTTCACCGGTGCGGCGGCAAGACCGTCCAGCGCCAGCTCGGCCGCTTCCAGGTCAGCTTCCAGGCCGGCGTGGCCAAAGATCTCGGCACCAAACTGCAGCGGCTCGCGTGTGGCCGACTGGCCGGCGGGCCGCGTGTGCAGGACCGGGCCGCAGTAGCACAGGCGCGTCACGCCTTCGCGGTTGAGCAAATGGGCGTCTATGCGCGCCGCCTGCGGTGTGGTGTCGGCTCGCAGACCCAGCGTGCGGCCACTGAGTTGGTCAACCAGCTTGAACGTCTTCAGATCGAGTTCACGCCCGGTGCCCGTGAGCAGCGATTCGATGTGCTCCAGCAACGGCGGCATCACCAGCTCGAAGCCATAGCCACGCGCACGATCGAGCAGCGCACGACGCAGTTCCTCGATTCGCCGCGCTTGCGCGGGCAGGACATCGGCGATGTGCTCGGGCAGCAGCCAAGCAGAAAGCATGAAAAGCACCGGTGTTAAAAGCGGCATTGTAGGCGCCGCGCCCGCGTGTTCAGCGCCAGAACGCCAGCAGCAGCAAGCCAATGACGATGCTGGTCAGGCCGAAGAAGCGGATCTGGCCGTCACTCATCTGCGTGGCGCGGATGAAGGCCTGGCGCCAGGTGTCCGGGCTCAGGAAAGGCAGGAGGCCCTCAATGACCAGCATCAGGGCAAAGCCGCCAATCAGCAGGTCGCCCATCATGCTGGCGTCCCTGGCCTGGTGATGCGGACGTTGGACCTTGGCGTCTACTTGCGCGGCGCCGCCGGGGCTGGTGCGCCACCACCCCGCATGGCGCGGAAGAAGTCGCTGCTCGGGTCCAGCACCATCACGTCGCTCTTGCTGCGAAAGCTCGCCCGGTAGGCTTCCAGGCTGCGGTAGAACTGGGCGAACTGCGGGTCGCGGCCGAAGCTTTCGGCGTACAGCGCCGATGACTTGGCGTCGCCTTCGCCCTTGATCTTCTGCGCGTCGCGGTAGGCCTCGGCAATGATCACTTCGCGCTGGCGGTCGGCGTCGGCACGGATCTTCTCGCCGTCGGCCGAACCCTGCGAGCGCAGTTCGTTGGCAACCTGCTTGCGTTCGGATTCCATGCGGCGGTAGACCGAGTCGGTGATGTCGGCGACGAAGTCCACGCGCTTGATGCGCACGTCCACGATCTCAATGCCGAAGGCCTTGGCGTCGTCGCCCAAGCGGGCCTTGACGTCGTTCATGACCTTCTCGCGTTCCGTGGCCAGCACACCCTTGACGTCGCGCCGCGTCACTTCTTCATTGAAGGCGGCCTGCACCACGGGTGACAGGCGCGCTTCCAGGTTGCGGAAGTCCACGCCGTTGTTGCGGATGAACTGGCGCGGCTCCGAGATACGCCACTTCACCAGCCAGTCGATGACCAGGCTCTTCTTCTCCGCCGTGAAGATGGGGCGGGTCTCCGGGCTGTCCAGGGTCTGCACACGGCGGTCCAGGAACACGACGTTCTGGAACGGCGGCGGCAGCTTGAACTTGAGGCCGGGCTCGGAGATGACTTCCTTGATCTCGCCCAAAGCGTAGACCACGCCCACCTGGCGTTGGTCGACGACGAAAAGCGTGCTGGCGGCCAGCATGACCACCACCAGGGCGCCGAGTATGGAAACTGCAATCTTGTTCATGTCTTGGGCCCCAGGCTCTTAGCGGCCGTCACGGTCACGGGAGCGCGCGCCGTCGCGCGAGCGCACATCCACACTGGCCGTGCCCGTGCTCTCAGGCGTGCCGCTGGGTGTTGCCTGCGCCGGTGCGGGCACGATGGTGGTGCCTGCCGGGACGGTGCCGGACTGCTGCATCAGCTTGTCCAGCGGCAGGTACAGCAGGTTGCTGCCCTGCTTGCTGTCCACCAGCACCTTGCTGACGTTGGAATAGACCTGCTGCATGGTTTCCAGGTACAGGCGGTCTCGCGTGACCGCGGGGGCCTTCTGGTATTCGTTCAGCACGGCGCGGAAGCGTTGCGCATCACCCTCGGCCTGCGCCACCACACGGGAACGGTAGCCTTCGGATTCCTCCATCAGGCGGCTGGCCGTGCCACGCGCCTTGGGAATCACGTCACTGGCGTAGGCCTGGCCTTCGTTCTTGAAGCGGTCGCGGTCGGCCGTGGCCTTCACCGCGTCATTGAATGCGCTCTGCACGGAGTCCGGCACCTGCACGTTCTGCATGTTGACGTTGGCCACCACGATGCCGGCCTTCAGCCGGTCCAGCTGGACCTGGATGGACTTGACCAGCTGCTGCGCAATGGCGTCCCGCTGCTCGTAGAGCACCTGGTCCACCTTGCTGCGGCCCACGATCTCGCGCACAGACGATTCAGCGGCCATGACCACGGCTTCGTCAGGGCGGTTGTTTTCGAACAGATACGCCCGCGCGTCGGCACGGCGGTATTGCACGGTGAAGCGGATGTCGACGATGTTCTCGTCCTGGGTCAGCATGGACGAGTCACGCAGGCCCGTGGCCTGTATCACCGAATTGCGACCCACTTCCACCGACTGCAGCTGCGACACCGCCACCGTCTCGTGCGCCTGGATGGGGTACGGGAAGCGCCATTGGAAGCCGGCGTCCTTGGTATGGCTGTACTTGCCGAAGGTGGTGACCACCGCCTGGTGACCTTCCTGCACGATGAAGAAGCCGCTGCCCAACCAGATCAGCACGGCGACGCCGCCGATAAGGCCGACGCCTATGCCCGCGCTCTTGAGGTCGGGCTTGTACGGACCGCCGGCACCGGGACGGTTCTCCGGGTCAGGCCGACCACCGCCGCCCTTGCCGCCAAAAAGGCCGCTCAGTTTGCGGTTGAAGTCGCGCCAGAGTTCGTCCAGGTCGGGCGGGCCCTCAGGGCGGTTGCTGTAGACCAAGCCGGCAGCGGCCTTGATACGGCGGGAGACAAAGTCACGCATGCGGGTGCGGGGGTAAGGTGGCCGGGTCAACGCCCGGAATCGCCATGGCAACTGAGACAGCTGCCACGACGTCTTCTGTAGATGAGGCTTGCTCGCCGCCATTCAAGCGCGCGGCGGCGTGTTGGGCGATGGCCTGGCGCAAATCGGCCAAGCCTTCGCCTGTGGCTGCACTGACAAACACACGCTGGCGGCGCACACCGGGGTGCACTTCTACCCAGTCTGTGCGCTCGCGCGATTGCTGCGAGTCTTCCAGCAGGTCGCACTTGTTGTAGACCAGGATCTGCGGAATCTGCGCGGCACCGATGTCTTCCAGCACACGTTCGACTTCCGCCATCTGCTCGTCCAGCAGCGGGCTGGCGGCGTCGATCACATGCAGCAGCAGGTCGGCTTCGGCCGCCTCCTGCAGCGTGGCTTCAAAGGCTTCCACCAGCTTGTGTGGCAGGTCGCGGATGAAGCCCACGGTGTCGGACAGCGACACCTGGCTTTGTGTTTCGTTCAACCACAGCGCGCGTGTGGTGGTGTCCAGGGTGGCGAACAACTGGTCGGCCGCGTAGGTACGCGCCTTCACCAGACCGTTGAACAGCGTGGATTTTCCGGCGTTGGTGTATCCCACCAGTGACACGCGGAAAGTGCCGCGGCGTTCACGCTGCTTGCGCTGCGTGCCACGTTGTCGCTTGACCTTCTCCAGCCGCTCTTTCACGGTCTTGATGCGGTCGCCGATCATGCGGCGGTCCAGTTCGATCTGCGCCTCACCCGGACCACCGCGTGTGCCGATGCCGCCCTGCTGGCGTTCCAAGTGCGACCAGCGGCGCACCAGGCGCGTGGCCTGGTATTGCAGCCGAGCCAATTCCACCTGCAGCTTGCCTTCATGGCTTTGCGCACGGTCCGCAAAGATGTCCAGGATCAGGCCCGTGCGGTCGGCCACCGGGCAACCCAGGTGGCGTTCCAGGTTGCGCTGCTGCGCGGGTGACAAGGCCTGGTCGAAGATGACACCGTGGGCCGAAGTGGCCGCCACCAGCGCCTTGATCTCGTCGGCCTTGCCACTGCCCACAAAGAGCGCCGGGTCCGGCGCGCGGCGGCGGGCGATGACACGCGCCACGGCCAGGTCCCCGGCCGATGCGGCCAGCAAAGCCAGTTCGTCCAAGGTGGCGTCGAATGCGGCATTGCCGCCCACATCCACGCCTACCAGCACCGCACGTGTCGGATCTGCGCCGCTGCCTGCGGCGGTGGGCGTGTTGTGACTCAAGGGCGGCGCGTGCGCTGGCTTAAGCGAACTCAGGCTTGTTCGCCGGGTTCGTTGGCGTGGAAGTTCACTGCGCGGCTGGGCACCACCGTGGAGATGGCGTGCTTGTAGACCATCTGCGTGACCGTGTTGCGGAGCAACACCACGTACTGGTCGAAGGATTCAATATGGCCTTGGAGCTTGATGCCGTTGACCAGGTAAATGGACACGGGCACGTGCTCCTTGCGCAGCAGGTTCAGAAAAGGATCCTGCAAAAGTTGGCCTTTGTTGCTCACGATATCTTCCGTGTTGAAGGAGAGGAGGCGCCCACCTTATCACAGGGCAGGCCCGAATTGCGCAAGTGCCGGAAAGGGGTCAAGAGCCCTTTTCGTCGAAGGGGTTGGGGCCTGAACGCATCTCAATGCGAATGGGTGTACCCGTCAGCTTGAAGTGGTCGCGCAGGCGCCCTTCCAGGTAGCGCTTGTAGCTGGCCGTGATGTGGTCCAGGGAACTGCCGTGGATCACCACCAGCGGCGGGTTCATGCCACCCTGGTGGGCGTAGCGCATCTTGGGGCGGAATCGCCCTTCCCGCGGGGGTTGCTGGTGCTCAGTCGCTTCGTGGATCAGCCGCGTCAGCACCGGTGTGCTCATCTTCACCGTGGCCGATGCATGCGCCGCCAGCAAGGCTTTCCAGACCTGGTTCAGCCCTTGGCGGCGGATGGCGGAAATCTCCAGCACCGGTGCGTATTTCAGGAAGCTCAGGCGGGTCTCGATGGAGCGTGTCAGCTGCTGGCGCTGGTACTCGTCGGTGGCGTCCCACTTGTTGACGGCGATCACCACCGCGCGGCCCGACTCCAGCACGTAGCCGGCGATGTGCGCGTCCTGTTCGCTGACACCCTGCGTGGCGTCGATCAGCAGCAGCACCACGTTGGCGTCGGCCACAGCCTGCAGCGTCTTCACCACCGAGAATTTCTCGATCGCCTCGAAGACCTTGCCGCGCTTGCGCAGACCGGCGGTGTCGATCAGTTCGAACTTCCGGCCGTCCTTCTCGAACGGCACGTGGATGGCGTCGCGTGTGGTGCCGGGCTGGTCAAAAGCCACCAGGCGCTCTTCGCCCAGCCAGGCGTTGATCAGCGTGCTCTTGCCGACGTTGGGGCGGCCGGCCACCGCCAGGCGTATGGGCGCGTTGGCGTCGGCTTCCTGGTCTTCCGCGTCTTCGTCGTAAGGGAAGGCTTCCAGCGCCGCTTCCAGCAGGCTGCGTATGCCCTGCCCGTGCGCAGACGAGATGGGGTGCGGGTCGCCGATGCCCAGTTCGTGGAACTCCGCCAGCAGCGGCGATTCCTGCATGCCCTCAGCCTTGTTGGCCGCCAGCAGCACCTTCTTGCGCTGGCTGCGCAGGTAGTGCGCGATGTCGTGGTCCTGCGCCGACACGCCGGCACGCACGTCCACCACAAAGATCACCGCATCGGCCTCGGCCACGGCTTGGCGCGTCTGCTTGGCCATCTCGGCCACCACACCGCTGGGCTTGTCAGGCTCGAAGCCGCCGGTGTCCACGACGATGAACTCGCGCGGGCCCAGCCGCGCGTCGCCGTAGTGGCGGTCGCGTGTGAGCCCGGCGTAGTCCGCAACGATGGCGTCACGGCTCTTGGTGATGCGGTTGAAGAGCGTGCTCTTGCCGACGTTGGCGCGGCCGACCAGTGCGATGACAGGTTTCACGCCGACGCCTGGGTCAATTCGCCCGGAAGGCGAACAGGCCGCCTTCCTGCGTCACCACCAGCAGGGTGGTGCCGGACAGCACGGGCGTGCCCAAAACGGGCTTGCCGTCGGTGGGCAGGCGCAATTGCTGTTCACCGGTGGCGCCGTCCAGGAAGTGCACATAACCTTCGAAGTCACCGAAGACCACCACCGGGCCAACGGCCACGGCGCCACTCAGGCCGCGGTACAGCAGCTTTTCGGTCGACCACAGCACGTCGCCATTGGTGGCCCGCCAGGCACTGATGCGGTCGCTGGCGTCGGCGCCGTAGACACGTTCGGCGTCACCGCCCACGGCGTTGGCGCCGCCCACGTTGCGTGTCCACAGCTGAGCGCCGCGCACGGCGTCGGCACAGCCCACGGCCGACTGGAAGGCACGGGCGCAGAGGCGCTCACCCACACGCACCGCCGGGCCTATGAGGTCGGCCAGGCGCTCGACTTCATTGCTGCCGCGCGGCGTGGCCAGCGGCACGTCCCACAGCACAGTGCCCTTGAGCGGGTCTACACCGGCCAGCTTGGGGCCCTGGCCGACCAGCAGCGTGTTGCCCACGTAGGTCAGCACACCCGCCTGCGACAGGGTCAGCGCGTCGCCTGGGCGCTGCAGCACCCACAGGCGGCGGCCGTCGACGGCGTCGAACGCATGCACGACACGGTCCACGCTCATCACGAAAACACGTTCACCGGCCACCACGGGCGGTGTCACCACGGCCGAGGGCACACGCTTGCGCCAGACCTCACGGCCGTTGTCGTAGGTGATGACTTCGTTGTCACGCGACACCAACGTAGCGAACCGCGCATCGGCGCCCACGCCCGCGGAAATGGCGGTGCCGGCCTGCTGGCGCCAGACCACTTCGCCGGTATCGGCTTTCAGCGCCCGGAGGTCGCCGTCACCCGAGGCCACGTAGAACAGGCCGCCGTGTGCGGCAGTGACCATGCCGTAGCCCATGTGGCCCAGTTGGGCCTGCCAGACCAGACGGCCGGCAATCTTGGGCGTGATGTTTTCCAGCGCGGTGGGCTTGGGCTTGTCGGCAGCGCAGCCCACCAGCAGCGTGGCCAGCAACACGGTGCCCACGCCCAGCGCGGCGCGCAACAGCGCAACCGTCACTTGGCGGCTCCTGACGCCGCAGTGGCAGGCGCTTCGGGTGGCGCACCCAACGCGGTCAGCTTGGCGTCCACCAGGCGGCGGTAGTCGGCCTTGCTGTCCATGGTCCTGTAGGCGGCCTGGTAGGCCGTCACCGCTTCGGGCTTCTTGCCTTGCAGGCTCAGCACATCGCCACGGCGGTCGGCCACCAGGGCTTCAAAGCCGGGCGCGGTGGCGGCATCCAGGGCCTTCAGCGCTTCGTCGAACTGCTTGCTTTCGGCCAGCACCCCGGCCAGGCGCAAGCGGGCCACGGCGCGCAGTTCGTCGTCGGCACCGCTGTCGGCCACCCATGTCAGGCTGCCCTTGGCGGCGTCCAGTTGGCCCTTGTCCAGTTGCGCCTTGGCCGCCAGCAGCGCGCCTTGGTGCGCGTAGGGCGTGGAGCCGTACTGCGACTTCAGGTCACCCAGCACGCGTGTGGCCTTGTCGGCATCACCCGCCTGCGCGGCGCGCTCCAGCTCTTCGTACATGGCACCGGCCTTGAAGCCTTGTTCACGCTGCCAGTACTGCCAGGCATTCCAGGCAGCGAAGGCGCCCAGCACTGCCACCAGCGTCCAGGTGACGAGGTTGCCGTACTTGTTCCAGAACGCCTTGAGTGCGTCGAGTTGTTCCTGCTCTTGCAGGTCGAGTTGTGTGGCCATCGTGTCGGCAGTGGTTTGCAGCAGGCGGAAAAGCCCGCGATTATGCGTTGAGCAACTCCGCCGCCCAGGCCGTGGCCTGGTCCAGCGGGCGCGAGGTCTGCGTGGCTGCCGCGTCGCGCAGCGGCTTGATGGCCACCTCGCCGCGCGACAGCTCGTCTGGGCCGAAGATCAGCGCGAAGCGGGCGCCGCTGCCATCGGCCTTCTTGAACTGCGACTTCATGCTGCCGCCACCGGCATGCATCTGCACGGCCACACCCGCCGCGCGCAGAGCATCCAGCGCCACCAACGCGCGCGGCAGCGCGGCCGGCTCGCCGATGATGGCGTAGGCGTCGGGCGCCTGGCTGGGCACCGGCAGTGCCAGTTCCTGCAGCAGCAGCAGCAAGCGCTCCACCCCCAGGCCGAATCCGATGGCCGGCGTGGGCTTGCCACCCAGCTGTTCAAACAACCCGTCGTAGCGGCCACCGCCGCAGACCGTGCCCTGCGACCCCAGCTGGTCCGTCACCCATTCAAAAACGGTGAGGTTGTAGTAGTCCAGCCCACGCACCAGGCGCGGGTTGATGCGGTACGGCAAGCCCGCAGCGTCCAGCACCGCGCAGACGGCGTCCAGGTGCGCACGGGACTCCGGCCCCAGGTGCTCGGACAGGCGCGGCGCGCCTTCCACCAGCGCCTGCATAGCGGGGTTCTTGGAATCCAGGATGCGCAACGGGTTCGTCGTCAGCCGGCGCCGTGAGTCTTCGTCCAG
>JANOAM010000854.1:0-2365 GCA_031411215.1 Betaproteobacteria bacterium | reverse complement strand
CAGGCTTCCTAGAATCATCTTATTCACCAAATGGTGATTTAGGAGCATTCCATGGCGACCCTCACTGCGTCCACGCGCCGCCGCCTGCTGGCGGCCGGCCTGGCCACCTGCCTGCCGCTGATCGCCCAGGCCCAGGCCGGCTATCCGAACAAGCCGATCCGCGTGATCGTGCCCTTCGCGGCCGGCAGCACCACCGACATCATTGCCCGCGCCATCACCGACAAGATGAGCGCCAGCATGGGCCAGCAGCTGGTGGTGGACAACCGCGGCGGCGCCAGCGGCACCATTGGCCAGCAGGCCGTGGCCACCGCCGCGGCCGATGGCTACACGATCATGGTGCACTCGTCCTCGCACACGGTCAGCCCTTCCACCTTCGCCAAGCTGCCCTTCGACACGCTGGGGGACTTTGCCGGCGTCACGCCCATCAGCAGCACGCCCAACGCGTTGGTGATCTCGCCCAGCAAGGGCATCAAGACGCTGGCCGAACTGCTGGCCGCGGCGCGCGCCAAGCCGGGGTCCATGAACTTCGCGTCCGCGGGCCAGGGCAGCGCCACGCACCTGAACGCCGAGAAGTTCAAGATGGCCGCCGGCATCCAGGCCACCAACATCCCCTTCAAGGGCAGTGCCGAGGCGGTGTCAGAGGTGATGTCGGGCCGCGTCGACTACTACTTCTCGCCCATCGCGCCCGTGATCGGCCAGATCAAGACCGGCCAGCTGCTGGCACTGGCTGTCGGCTCGCCGCGTCGCGCCGCCGCGCTGCCCGACGTGCCCACCACCAGCGAGGCCGGCGTGCCGGGCTCCGAGTTCAACTTCTGGATCGGCATGATGGTGCCCGCCAAGACGCCGCGCGACATCGTCAACCGCCTGTACGACGAGGTCGTGAAGGCCCTGAACGACCCCGAGGTCAAGGAGCGCTTCGCCAAGCTGGGCGCCGATGCCTGGACCCTGCCGCCGGCGCAGTTCGACGCCTACCTGAAGGCCGAGATCGTGAGCAACGCCGCGCTGGTGAAGGCCGCGGGCCTGTCGCCCGCACCCTGAGGCCAGGGCGCAAGACATGGCCACGCAAAGACTCGGTTTGATCATGCACGGCGTCACCGGACGCATGGGCATGAACCAGCACTTGATCCGCTCCATCGTCGCCATCCGCCAGCAAGGCGGCGTGACGCTGGCCAACGGCGACAAGGTGATGCCCGACCCCATCCTGATCGGCCGCAATGCCGAGAAGATCGAAGCCCTGGCGCGCGCGCATGGCATCAGCCGCTGGGGCACCAACCTGGAAGCCGCGCTGGCGAACAAAGAGGACACGGTCTTCTTCGACGCCGGCACGACGCAGATGCGGCCGACGTTGCTGGCGCAGGCGCTGCGCGCCGGCAAGCACGTGTACTGCGAAAAGCCCATTGCCACCAACCTGAACGAGGCCGTCGAGATCGCCCGCGTCGCGCAATCGTCGGGACTGAAGCACGGCGCGGTGCAGGACAAGTTGTTCCTGCCCGGCCTGCGCAAGCTGGACATGCTGCGCCGCGCCGGCTTCTTCGGCCGCATGCTCAACGTGCGCATCGACTTCGGCTACTGGGTCTTTGAAGGCGACCTGCAACCGATCCAGCGGCCGAGCTGGAACTACCGTGCCGAAGACGGCGGCGGCATGATCCTGGACATGATGTGCCACTGGCGCTATGTGCTGGACAACCTGTTCGGCGAAGTGCAGTCCATCAGCTGCCTGGGCGCCACCCATATCGACAAACGGTGGGATGAAGCCGGCCAACCCTACCCCGCCACGGCGGACGACGCGGCCTATGCCACCGCGCAGCTCAAGGGCCACAACGGCGAGCCTGTCGTGGCGCAGTTGACGATGAGCTGGGCCACGCGCGTGCGGCGCGACGACCTCGTCACCTTCCATGTCGACGGCACGCACGGCTCGGCCGTGGCCGGGCTGCAAAGCTGCCGCGCGCAGAGCCGCGTGACGACGCCGCGGCCGGTGTGGAACCCCGACGTCAAGCAGTCCATGGACTTCTTCGACCAGTGGCAGGAAGTGCCCGACGCGCAGACCTACGACAACGGCTTCAAGATCCAGTGGGAGGCCTTCATCCGCCACATCGCCGAGGACGCACCCTACCGCTGGACCCAGCCCGAAGGCGCCAAGGGCGTGCAGTTGGTCGAGGCCGCGCTGCAGAGCTGGAAAGAACGGCGCTGGATCGACGTGCCACCGCTGGTGGTCTGAACGGCATGACCATGCAGATCAACCTGCCCACCGCCGCTGGTGGCCTGGCGCCGTACACGCTGCGCGGCCCCGGCCACTTCACGCCGGCCGCGCCCGGCGCGGTGTTCAACCGCATCGCCTACTCGGCCGCCCATGTGGTGGCGGACC
>JANOAM010000853.1:0-9674 GCA_031411215.1 Betaproteobacteria bacterium | reverse complement strand
CTGGGCTGCGAGAAGCTGCAGCCGGAACGGCTGCTGCCGCCGGGGTCCTTTTCCATCGTCGATGAACGCAGACCTGAAGGCGAGCCGCTCGACGTGGTGTGCCTGCAGGACGACGCCCACGTCGGCTTCATGTCCATGGTGGACAGCATCGTGCGCCAGGCCGACAGCCACCTGCAACGCCTGAACGCACGTCGCCGCGAAACCGTGCCGGCCAGTGAACTGGTGGTGGGCGTGCAGTGCGGCGGCAGCGACGCCTTCAGCGGCGTCACCGCCAACCCGGCCGTGGGCTTCTGCACCGACCTGCTGGTGCGCGCCGGCGCCAGCGTGATGTTCTCCGAGACCACCGAGGTGCGTGACGGCATCGACCAGCTCACGTCCCGCGCCACCACGCCCGAGGTGGCCGAACAGATGATCCACGAGATGGCCTGGTACGACGCGTACCTGAAGCGCGGCAGTGCGGACCGCAGCGCCAACACCACGCCAGGCAACAAGAAGGGCGGGCTGTCCAACATCGTCGAAAAGGCCATGGGCTCCATCGTCAAGTCCGGCAGTTCACCCATCAGCGGCGTGCTGTCACCGGGCGACAAGCTCAAGGCCAAGGGCCTGAGGGGTTTGGTGTACGCCGCCACACCGGCCAGCGACTTCATCTGCGGCACGCTGCAACTGGCCGCGGGCATGAACCTGCACGTCTTCACCACCGGCCGCGGCACGCCTTATGGCCTGGCGGCAGTACCTGTCATCAAGGTGGCCACACGCAGCGACCTGGCGCGGCGCTGGCATGACCTGATGGACATCAACGCCGGCACCATCGCCGACGGCAGCGCAACCATCGAAGACGTGGGCTGGGAACTGTTCCGCCTGATGCTGGACGTGGCCAGCGGCCGCAAGAAGACCTGGGCGGAGCACTGGAAACTGCACAACGCCTTGGTGCTGTTCAATCCGGCGCCGGTGACTTGAGCTGACCCGTGCCTTTGGCTTTGCCAGGCAGAGGCCACCTTGCTGGCAGGAGCCAGGCCTTGGTGCCGGCCGCAGACCGGGGCGAGATCTTCGCCGTGAAGGTCGGCGACCGGCTGTACGACCCCCAGGCATTCCTGGGGATGGACCGGGCGTCCGCGGCAGCCGTCTTCCTCGCACTCGGTGACCTCGGAGCCAGCGAGAAGTTGATGTCGATACCCTGGTGCTTCACGGTCTCAAACCGAGCGGCGCACTGCCATTGCCCTGTTGGGCGCCTTCTCGCTGGTGCCCACCTGATTTGCGCTGGTGAGGCCCAGGTCTCGGGACCGGTCGCAGGCCTCTTGCCTGCTGTCTACGGGCCGCACCCACTGCTAGAGTGCATCGAATGAAGATCCTGGTCGTCGATGATCACCCGCTCGTCCGAGCCGGCGTGGTGGCTGCGTTGCAGAGTTCCCTCGGCCAGCAGCCGTCATTGCCGGTGATGCTGGAGGCCGGGGATGGCGTTGGGGCCTTGGCCTGCCTTGAGCGGCACCCCGATGTCAGCGCCGTCGTGCTGGACTTGCGCATGGCCGGCATGGCGGGGCTCGCGTTGCTCGAGCAACTGCGCCGACACCACCCGGGCCTGCCGACGCTGGTGCTGTCGTCGTCCGAAGACCCCGAGGACGTGAGGCGCGTGCTCAAGGCTGGCGCGCGGGGTTATTGCCCCAAGTCTGCACAAGCGGCCACGCTGCACGCGGCGCTGATGCTGGTGCTCAGCGGCGAGGTCTACGTCCCGCCCTTCATGGCTCTATCACCCGAGCCGCGACCGGGGGAGCCCGACGCCAGCGGCCTCACCCCTCGCCAACGTGAGGTGCTTCAGGAACTCTGCCAAGGCCGGTCGAACAAGCAGATCGCCCAAGCCCTTGGCATGCAGGAGAAGACGGTCAAGGGGCACGTGTCGGCCATCTTTCGTTGCCTGCATGTGGTGCATCGGCTGCAGGCCGTGGAGGCCGCGCGAGCAGCCGGGCTGATCAGCGCTGTGGCTCCAGGCTAAAGGCCGATCAAGCCGCGCCCACGCGCGGCAAGAGAGCCAGTCTCAGCGCCTCACGCAGTTGGGGTAGCGTCACCGGCTTGTGCAGCAAGGGCAGACCCTCAGCCACGGCCTCCCGGAGGCGCTCGGGCGCGGTATCGCCAGTCACCAGGATGGCGGGCAGGTCGTCGTTGAAGACTTCGCGCAGTTCTTCGATCGCCACCAGACCTCGACCGCCAGCGTCCAGGAGGGCATCGCACAGCAGCAGCCGGGGCGCGGTCTTCAGCCCCATCAACTGGGGCATCAGCTCTGCCACCGAGGCTGCAGTCATCACCTCGCAGCCCCAGGCCGAGAGCAGCGCCTGCATGGCCGTGCGCACCTCCGCGCTGTCGTCCACCACAAGCACCACGTCGCCGGGACGCAGGCCACCGTAGGCGTCGTCCGGTGGGGCGACTTGCGGCCCCCACTCGGGAGCCGCGACAGCTGCGGCTGAGGGCATGAGCACAGAGAACACCGTCCCCCGCTCGTACCGAGACAGCAACCTGATCCGAACCTGCAGCAGTTCGGCCAGCCGGCGCACGATGGACAGTCCCAAGCCCAGGCCGGACTCGTCTGGCGCTTGCGGCGCGCGCAGGCGGACGAACTCGTGAAAGATGGCGTCGCGTTGCTCGCGCGGGATGCCCGTGCCTGTATCGGCCACCACCAGTTCGACCCGTCCGGCACGCTGCCGCGCCTGCAGCCTGACCCCGCCGACCGCCGTGTAGCGCAGCGCGTTGGACAGAAGATTGCCGAGCACGCGCTCCAGCAGGGCGGGGTCGGTGCTCACCCACAGCGCCGCAGCCGGCAGCCGGCAATCGAACACCAACCCCCGCGACTGGGCTGAGGGCGCATGCCCTGCGGCCAGGCGCTCCAAGAGCGGGCGCAGATCGATGACCTGCCACTGCGGCCGCACCACGCTGGCATCCAGCTTGGAGATGTCCAGCAGCGCATTGAACATGCCACCCATGGCCGCCACCGCACTCTCCACATGGCCCAGGATGACCCGCGACTGCGCGGCCGGCAGGTCCTGCTGCAAGGCGGCCACCAGCATCGACAGGGCGTGCACGGGCTGACGCAGGTCGTGGCTGGCTGCAGCCAGGAAGCGGCTGCGCGCCTGGCCCAGATCCACCGCGCGGTCGCGTTGCCGTTCCATGTCGGCGGCCAATGCAGCCGCCAGATGACGGTTGCGCAAGGACTCGACCGTCGTGCGATGCAACTGCCGGGCGATATTGAGATTGATCGTGAGCCAGACCGCCAGCAGGGCCAACGCGATCCAGAAATGCGGCCCACGACCGATCATCCCGGCGACGAAAAAGCCCAAGACGCTCGGCACGAAGTAGCCGTAGAGCGCCGGCAGATGGGCGCTGAGCGAGAGCACAACGCCCACCGCGAGCACACCCAAGATCACCATCAGCAAGGCCCGCTGCGCCAGTTCGGCGTTTGGCAGGATCAACAACTCGGCAGCAGCCCAGAGCAGGCCGGTCACCGTTTCGGTCCAGGTCGTCAGCTGCAGCCGCCGGTGAGCTTCGTCCACCGGGGGTTGGGCCGCCGATACCCTGGGCCGCCATTGCGGCCACCAGCCCCAGGGCCCCCAGGCACTCAAGCTCAGGTGCGTCAGCATCAAGACCAGCCATATCGCCAGCCAAGGGAAGGGGGCGCTGGCTGGCTGCAGCGCCATCACGATGCAGGCCACGGCGCCATTGCCCAGCAGCCGCCAGGGCGCGTTGCGCCTGAGCAGCCCGGCCAAGTCGGCAGTGACTTGGGCCTCCAGGCTGATGGCGCGTGCGCCACCAGGCGTCAGTGCTTCAGGTGCACCGGCCAGCCGGTTCCAAGTCATGGTCGCAGGGAGTCAGAAGGCAGCGAAGCTGCCAAAGCCCGACGCACGAACTGCAGCCGGCAACAGGGCGGGCAGGGCGGGCAGAAGGGGGGGATCAAGGCGCAGCGGGAAGGGGCTCGGGAGAGGTCGCAAGACCTGGCCGCAGGACCTTGGTCCGATTGTGCATGCGCGTCGGCCCCGCAATAGTCCAGCGGTGCCGAAAACGCATCCGCGTCACGCCGCAGACCCACCCAACCATTCAGTGAGGATCCTCATGACCCAGCACCTTGCCCGCCTGACCCCCATCCCCATCGCCATCGCCATCGCCCTGAGCTTGGCCGCAGCCGCGGCTCACGCCGAAGTCGTCTTCAGCGACAACTTCAACGACCCGACCTACGGACAAGGCACGGTCCGCTACGGCAATACGGAGCGCTGGGGCTATGGTCCTTCGCAGACCGCCGCGCAGGGCGCGGGCGGCTGGACCTTCTCGGGTGACGTGATCTACGTCCGCGACGCCAACAGCGCGAATGGAGCGAATGGAGCGATCCTCCTCAACGAACGCTCGGCGGCCAACAGCGCTTCCCACCTGCTCACCGGGCTGACGGTGGGTCAGGCCTACAACCTGAGCTTCCTCATGTCGGGCGACAACGCCCAAGGCCAGACCTACGGCCTCTACGCCTGGATCGACACCGACCTGATCTTTGCCGAAGGTGTCACGGTCGGCGCCCCGGGGTCCAGCACGGGCTTGCTTAGAAACGCGCGCTTTGTGGCCCAGAGCAGCACGGCCACGCTGAAGTTCAGCGAGTACACCTATGCCGGCAGCAGCGCCTCGCCCGTGTTCGACGACGTCAGCGTCTCCTCGGTGCCGGAGCCGGCCAGCCTCGGCCTGGTGGGCGTCAGCCTGCTGGGTCTGGTCACCGCACGCCGCCGTCAGTCAACCTGACCGACAAGGCGCTCGAGCCCCGAGCCTGTACTGCAATCCCGCCCGGGACCACAGTACTGGGGGGGTCGTTGGCCGCCGGTGAGCAGGGGCACATGAAGCTCAGCTGACCATCTCATTGCCGACATGCAGAAAGCGGTGGATGGCATGTGCCGCTGCGGCACCCTGGCTGCCTCTCGATCGACCCGCTCTCACATTAATTCAACCAATCGGTTGACAGTCAAAGAGCGACCTCCTATATTCAACCACATGGTTGAATTAAACACACCGCAACTGGACGCCGTCTTCCACGCACTGGGCGACGCCACGCGCAGGCGCATGCTGCGCAGCCTGGCCGGCGGTGAGCGCACCGTGGGCCAACTCGCAGAGCCGTTTGCCATCTCGCTGGCCGCGGCCTCCAAGCACATCAAGTCGCTGGAAAGCGCCGGCCTCATCCGCCGCGAAATCCTGGGCCGCACGCATGTGTGCCGCCTGGAGCCCGGCCCGCTGGCCAGCGCCAGCCAGTGGCTCAGCTTCTACGAAACCTTCTGGAACAACCGCCTGGACATCCTGGAGCGGCTGCTCCAGCAGCCAGCACCCAAGTCCCCGCCACGCAAAGGAGTCAAGAAGTGACCGAAGCCATGACCGCGACCCACGCCCCAAACGCCTATGGCGTGCTGACCGAGCCCACCACACTCAAGATGCAGCGCCTGCTGCCCGGCCCCATCGAACGTGTCTGGGCCTACCTCACGGACGGTGAGCTGCGCCGCCAGTGGC
Source organism: Betaproteobacteria bacterium (assembly GCA_031411215.1). Lineage (GTDB taxonomy): Bacteria > Pseudomonadota > Gammaproteobacteria > Burkholderiales > Burkholderiaceae_C > Rubrivivax. The sequence continues at coordinate 4,160 of JANOAM010000853.1, read as the reverse complement.
TGGCGGCCGGCACCATGGAATTGAAGGCCAACGCGCCTTTCGAATTCGTTTGGCGCAACGACGAACTGACCGACCCGCCCGGCCAACGGCCCGAGGGCTTTGCCGCAGAAAACCGGATGCAGTGCCGAATCGTTGACGTGCAGCCGCCGCACAAGTTGGTGTTCACCTGGGGGGCCAACGCCGAAGTCACATTCGAGCTGGACCCGCGTGACGACGGCGTGCTGCTGAGCCTGACCCACCGGCGCGTCACCGAGCGTGGCGTGCTGCTCAACGTCAGCGCGGGCTGGCACAGCCATCTGGACGTGCTGGCGGCCCGGCTCAGCGGCACAACACCGCTGCCCCACTGGGACAACTGGAGCAGCCTGCGCAAGGACTACGAACAGCGGCTGCCGGCCTGAGGGGACACCGCGCGGTCAGGGCCCGCCGGCCGGGCCCTTCAGCTCGATCTCATTGCCGTCCGGGTCGCTGAAGTAGAGCGACGGCCCCTGGCCTTCGGCGCCAAAGTTGTTCTGCGCCGAAGGTGTGTGCACCACACCCGCGGCGCGCAGAAAGGCCAGGATGTCGACCTCATTGAAGGGCTCGATGCGCAGGCACAGGTGGTCCATGTTGCGGCCATCGGCGCCAGGCGGCTGACCGCCCTTGACGCCCAGCGGGCCTTGCACCGAAACCAGGTCAATCATCGAAACACCGGCCCTGAGATGAACCAGGCCCAGGTCGTCTCGTCGCTTCACGACCTCGCAGCCCAGAAGCGCCTTGTAGAAGGCCACGGAACGTTCGATGTCCGTGACCCGCAGCACCACGTGGTCTATGCGCTGAACTTCAAAGGGTGTCATGTTCATCCGTAGGCCGCCTCCAGCTTGCGGTTCATCACCTCACGCTGCCGCCAGGCGATCAGCTTGCTCATGTCGTCGTCGAACCTGCGGCCCTCTTCATCGGAGAGCTGCACCGCAGGCTCGTTCTGCGGCACGCCGCTGAGCATGGCCACCCGCATCGCGGTGGGTGGGTGCGTGGAGTCCACTTGCCACAACTCGGACAAGGACTTCTCCCTGTACGTCTGAAGTGTCTCCGCGCTGACCAGGTCGCGCTCCCTGGCCAGTTCGGCTTCCAGTGGCCCGGTTGGTCGGGTCAGCGCCAGGCGGCGACAGGCCGTGTCGATCTCCTCGGCCAGATAGGTTCGCTCCAGGCCACCCACCATGGCCTGAGGCCCCGTTGCGGCAGCCGCCAACAAGTCCGCCAGGTACTCGGCCCGCTGCGAATCCCGGTGCACCAGCAACACCATCGCCTTTGCGACCGCGTAGATCAACTCGGACAGCGCCAGCATCAGCAGTTCGAAGGGAATGGCCACGGTCGAGACCAGCGGACCCAGGAACAGGCCATGCCCCGAGTTGCCGATGGACGCCGGGCGCACCGCGTCAGCCCAGATAACCAGCGAGTTGACTGCACCAAAGAAGAACAAGCCTCGCATCGGGTCGCCATTGGCACCATGGGCCAGCTCGTGAGCGATGATCGCCAGGCGTTGCTGACGTGTCAGCACCGCCATCAACGGCGCACCCAGGCTCATGTAGCGGTGCTGGCGCCAGCCGACTGTGCGGTAGCTCGCCCCAAACTCCGCCGAGGCCTCGATGCCGGCAATGGCCGGTGACTTCAGGTGTTCGGCCAGTCTGCGTGTCACCAGGAACAGCGTCGGATAGTCGCTTTCCTGCAGCGTGTAGTGCGGCGGCTCGCCAAACCGGGGCCTGGAGATCCAGGCCAGCAGCAGCAGCGCCACACCCAGCAGCACCTGAAAGACATTCGACCAAGTGGAAAGCAGCATGGCCACGCCAGCGACGGCAAACGCCGCGGCGGCCAGGTGGATCAGCGCAGCCAGGACGACGGCCAGGACGTAGCTGCGGGAATTCCGCCGTGTGTCCAATGCAGCGGCGCCTTGCTGGGTGCGCTGCATTTCGTCAAAGAGCTTTTGGGCCAGGCTTCTGCCCAGGTCCTGCCGCAGCTGCTGCCAGCGCTGCTTGCCAGATTCGATGCTGGCCAGCGCCGCGAGACGTCTGCCCGTCATCGGAAGAAGACGTAGCTACCGAGCAGGGCCACCACAATGACCACCAGCACCCAGCTGCCGCTTCCACGCGGCACTTCGCCAGGCGCCAGGCCGTCGCGGAACAAGGCTTCTGCGGTTTGTTCAGGTTCGGCGGATGGCAGCTTGCTGGCCATCAACGCCCGCAGCGCAGCTGCCACGGTGTTCCCCAACTCGGGCGGCGCGTGGGCCTGTGCGCGCGTTGTGCCGGGTGCCGGCGCATGGGTGTGCCTGTGGTGCGACTGCATGTCCTGCGCCGCGGCCTGCGGCTCCTGGCCCGACAGGCCTGCCCCGGGCAACCGCCGGATGCCCGCGATGACCTCCATCGACTCCTTGAGGCCCAGCGAATAACGCTCACGCAGCAGGCGCACGGCCTCCAGCCGGTTGCCCTGGTCCAGGGCGGCTTGCACGGCGGTGGGCAGGAAAGGTGTGTTGCTGGACATGTCAAAGCCTCTCACAGGGCACGCGGGTCATGGGGAAGTCCACCGCGCGCTGCACGCCGGTGCGTGTGCCGGCTATGCGGGCCAGCAGCCCGCAAGCCAGGCCGCCGACTCCACCGTGGCCACGGGCACCTGCGCCAGGGCGGGCGTCGCTGCCAACAGCGTGGCGGTCAACAAGATCCGTGGTGCGGGTCGCATGGGCTGCCTCTCTTGCTGGGACTTCCTGCTGCCTCCACTGCTGCAGCGGACGCAGTGTGCCAGCCCCGTCGCCGCACACGGCCACAATGCCGCCATTCCAAAACCCGGAGACACCCGCAACATGTTCTCGCACATCATGATCGGCACCAACAACCTGGACAGGTCCAAGGCGTTCTACGACGCCGTGCTGGGCGTGCTGGAGGTGCCCCCCGGCGCGGTGGACCGCCACCGCATCTTCTGGCGCACCAAGACCGGCGTGTTCTCGGTCAGCCTGCCGATTGACGGCCAGCCCGCCACGCTGGGCAATGGCAGCACCTTCGGCTTTGCCTGCCAGTCGCCCGAACAGGTGAACGCCTGGCACGCCGCCGGGCTGGCCCACGGCGGCACCAGCTGCGAAGAGCCACCGGGTGTGCGCGAAGGGCCCGCAGGCAAGCTCTACCTGGCCTACCTGCGCGACCCCGACGGCAACAAGATCTGCGGGCTGCACCGCCTGCCACGCGTCTAGGACCCGTCGACGCTAGCGGGGCTGCTGCGGCACGTAGCGCGCGCCCAGCGCCAGCAGGGCTGAACTGAGCACCACCACGCCCAACGCCAGGGTCAGCGAACTGAGCGTGGCGATGCTGCCGATCAGTGGTGGCCCGACCAGGAAGCCGCTGTAGCCCACCGACGTGACCGACGCGATGGCCGCCGCGCGGCTGACGCCCGGCACGCGTGTGGCGGCGTTGAAGAGGATGGGCGCCACCGGGGCCAGCCCGGCGCCGGCCAGCGCAAAACCTATCAGCGCGATGGGTGCGCTGGCCGCCAGCAGCACCACAGCCATGGCCACGGCGGACAGCGTGGCGCCCCAGCGCAGCAGGGCGCGTTCCGAGTAGCGCATGCGCAGGTAGTCACCGCCGAAGCGCGACAAGGCCATGGCGCCGGAAAAGGCCGCATAGCCCAGCGCCGCCTGCGCCTGCGACATGCCAACCTCCTGCTTCAGGTACAGCACGGACCAGTCGTACATCACGCCTTCGGCCGACATGCCGGCAAAGATCAAGAGGCCAATGACCAGCAGCAGCCCGCGCGGCCAGACGAACTGCGCGTGCGCCTGCGCCCCGGTGCCGCCACCGCCGTGGCTGGCCAGCATGCCGCGCGCAGCCCAGGCCGCCACCACGGCAGTGACCGCGCAAATCAGCCACAGCTGCAGCCGCGGCGCCACGCCTTGGGCCAGCAAGGCCGAGACCAGTGCGGCGCCAGACATGCCACCGACGCTGAACATGCCGTGCAGGTTGCTCATGACGGCGCGGCCGCCGACGCTTTCCAGCTCCGAGCCCTCGGTGTTGATGGAGACATCGAACACGCTCATGACGGCACCAAACACCACCATGGCCGGCAGCAGCGCCCACAGCCCCGGGAATTCCAGCACCGTGCCCAGAGACAGGCACATCAGCAACGCCGCCAGCGCCGCGGCCTTG
>JANOAM010000852.1:0-1753 GCA_031411215.1 Betaproteobacteria bacterium | reverse complement strand
CGTGGTGGGCTCGATGCCGGCGCTGAACGCCCGCCCCGCCGAGCAGCTTGACGAATGGCTGGCCGAGATCACCGAAGGCCTCGCCGCCTGGGACCGCGACCACCCCGAGCAGCCCGCCGCGCCCTTCGCGATCAACCAGATCGTGCACAAGAGCAACGACCGGCTGGACCACGACATGCAGATGTGCGCCAAGTACAAGGTGCCCATCGTCATCACCAGCCTGGGCGCACGCACCGACGTCAACGACGCCGTGCACAGCTGGGGTGGTGTGGTGCTGCACGACATCATCAACAACGCCTTCGCACACAAGGCCGTCGAGAAGGGCGCCGACGGCCTGGTCGCCGTGGCCGCGGGTGCGGGTGGCCATGCGGGCGTGAAGAGTCCGTTCGCGCTGATTCAGGAAATCCGCGAATGGTTTGACGGTCCGCTGGCACTGAGCGGCAGCATCTCCACCGGCGGCGCCGTGCTGGCCGCGCAGGCCATGGGTGCCGACTTCGCGTACATCGGCTCGGCCTTCATTGCCACCGACGAAGCGCGTGCGACTGACGCCTACAAGCAGTGCATCGTCGACAGCAGCTCCGACGACATCGTCTACAGCAGCCTGTTCACCGGCGTGCATGGCAACTACCTGAAGCCCAGCATCCGCAGCGCTGGCCTGGATCCGGACAACCTGCCGGAGAGCGACCCCAGCAAGATGAACTTCGGCGGTGGTGAGGGCAGCAAGCCCAAGGCTTGGAAGGAGATCTGGGGCTGCGGGCAAGGCATAGGCGCGGTGAAGTCCGTGATGCCGGTGGCCCGGTACGTGGCGCAGCTCAAGCGTGAGTACGACGAAGCCCGTGCGCGCCTGGGGCTGGTGACGGCGTGATCCGCCACGCCGCCGGGGTCACGCTGGGCGCGCTGGTGCTGGCGGGTTGCACCAGCGTCGGCATCGGCCTGAGCCTGCCGATTGGTGGGCTGGGCGGCATCAGCATCGGTGTGGGCAGTGATGGGCGCGTGAGCGGTGGTGTCTCCGTCGGATCGGGCGCTGTGAGCGTGGGCGTGGGTGGCACGGCGCAGATGCTGCCGCCGCAAGACCCCGCGCGCAGCCGGTCGGCGGCTTCCTCTGTTTCAGCACCAGAATCCTCTCTCAGCGCCGCTTCCAGCCCCAGCACATGAAGACTGTTGCCAGCCGCCAGGTCGTTGTCAACGCCACGCTGTTTGACGCGGCCAGCGGCAGGCTCATGCCGAACAGCACGCTGGTGATCGAAGGCCAGCGCATCGCCGCGGTCTCGCAACAAGCGCTGCAGGTGGACGACGCCGCACGCATAGATGCGGGTGGCCGTGTGGTGCTGCCGGGGCTCATAGACGCGCATGTGCACGTCACGGCCGCGTCGCACGACTTCTTCCACCAGGCGCTGCAGCCACCGTCGCTGACCGGCGCCTTGTCGGCTCGCATCATGCGGGAGATGCTGCAGCGTGGTTTCACCACCGTGCGCGATGCGGCCGGCGCGGACTTCGGCCTGCAGGAAGCGCAGACCCAGGGCCTGTACGAAGGGCCGCGGCTCTTCATTGCTGGGCAGCCCATCAGCCAGACCGGTGGCCATGCGGACATGCGGCCGAAAGGTCTGCGCGCCGAGGGCGGCCTGTTCTGCAGTTGCGCCGGACTGGGCATCGTCGGCGCGATTGCCGACGGCGTGGGCGAAGTCCGCCGGGCCGTTCGCGAACAGGTGCGCAACGGCGCCAACCACATCAAGATCATGGCCGGTGGTGGTGT
>JANOAM010000851.1:0-6607 GCA_031411215.1 Betaproteobacteria bacterium | reverse complement strand
AAAGGCCATTGCCATGAGCCAAGTCACCATCGAACGTTTCTACGCCGCCTTTGCCCGGCTGGACGGCGAGGCCATGCAGGCCTGCTACGCGGAAAGCGCGAGCTTCGATGACGAGGTCTTTTCACTCCAAGGCCGGCGCGAGATCGGTGGCATGTGGCGCATGCTGTGCGACGCCACCAAGGCCAAGGGCCGGGACCATTGGAAGTTGACCGTGAGCCAGGTCACACAGAACACCGCGCACTGGGAAGCCCACTACAAGTTCAGCGCCACCGGCCGGCTGGTGCTGAACAAGATCGACGCGACCTTTGAGTTTGATGGCCAGGGCCTGATCACCCGCCACCGCGACCGCTTCGACTTCTGGACCTGGTCGCGCCAGGCCCTGGGCACACCGGGTCTTCTGCTGGGTTGGACGCCCTTCCTCAAGGCCAAGGTGCGTGCCACGGCGGCCGCCAACTTGAAGCGTTACCTGGACAAAGGCTGAGAGCATGGCGTCGCTGCACGAGCTGAGTGCCGCTGAACTGGCCCGCGCCTATGCGGCGCGCACGCTGTCGCCGCTGGAGGTGACGCAGGCCGTGCTGACGCACATGGAACGCTGCGAGCCGCAGGTGCACGCGACCTGGGCGCTGGATGCCGACGGCGCCCTGGTGCAGGCCCGCGCGTCCGAGCTGCGCTGGCAACGCAGCGATGCCCGTGGTGCGCTGGACGGCGTACCCGTCACTATCAAGGAAAACATCGCGACGCGTGGCTGCGCGCTGCCACTGGGCACGGCCGCCACCGAACTGGTGCCCGCCGCGGAAGACGCACCACCCGCCGCGCGCCTGCGTGAAGCCGGCACGGTACTGCTGGCCAAGACCACCATGCCGGACTACGGCATGTTGTCGTCAGGTCTGTCCAGTTTTCATGGCCAGTTTGGAAGGCTCACGCGCAACCCCTGGGACTTGGACAAGAACCCCGGCGGCAGCAGCGCCGGTGCTGCAGCCGCCGCGGCCGCCGGCTACGGGCCGCTGCACCTGGGCACCGACATCGGCGGCAGCATCCGCCTGCCCGCGGCCTGGTGTGGTGTGGTGGGCTTCAAGCCCAGCAACGGCCGTGTGCCCATCAAACCGCCCTACCTGGGCCGTGTGGCCGGGCCGTTGACCCGCACGGTGGAAGACTGCGCCTTGCTGATGGCCGCACTGAGCCTGCCCGACGACCGCGACGCCACGCGCCTGCCCTACCAGCCCCTGCCCTGGGACGATGTGGCCGCCACACCCGTGGACATGCTGCGTGGCCTGCATGTGGGCGTGTTGGCCGACGCCGGCTGGGGCCTGGCGGTGGATGAGGACATCGCCGCCGCATTGCAAGACGCAGCGCGACGCTTTGAAGCCGCCGGCGCCATCGTCAGCACCCTGGAGCCCTTCACCACGCGTGAGATGGCCGATGGCATCAACCTGTTCTGGCGCACACGCTCCTGGCTGGATATTTCTGCGCTGCCGGCCGAAAGGCGCAACAAGGTGCTGCCTTTCATCCGCGCCTGGGTCGCCGCGGCCGAAGGCTTCAGCGCCGCGCAGGTCTTCCACGGCTACAGCCAGTTTGGGGCGTTGCGTGATGCGGCCGTGGCCGCCTGCGGGCCCTGTGACGTGGTGATCTCGCCCGTGTCACCGGTGTCGGCCTTCCCCGCCGAATGGGCCATGCCCACCAACGACCCGCTGCGTGCGATGGAACACATCAACTTCACGCTGCCCTTCAACGTGAGCGAACAGCCCGCCGTCAGCGTGCCCTGCGGTTTCACGGCCGCAGGCCTGCCCATCGGCTTGCAGGTCGCGGGCCGGCGGCATGACGACATCACCGTGCTGCGTGTGGCGCGCGCCTTCGAGCAGATCCGCGCACCGTTGCGGCCCTATCCACGGCTGTCTTAGACCCGCGCTACATTCCGCGTCATGGCCCACCCGGACATCCGCGGCAACCCCTGCAGCAGCCCGCACGCCGCCGCGCGCGACGCGGCCGAGCAGGCGCTGTGGCGCATGATGTCCTTCTACGACCCACCGCTGGCCGACCTGGATGCGGCCATGTCGGCCGACCCTGCGTGGGCGCTGCCGCACGTCATGAAGGCGGGCTTCCTGCTGAGCCTGACCGAACCCTCCCTGCTGCCCGAAGCCGACGCGCACCTGTCCCATGCGCGGGCGCTGGCCACCGACGCCACACCACGCGAAAAGGCCCACCTGGAAGCCACGCAGGCGGTGCTGGAAGGGCGCTGGCAGCAGGCCTGCCGCATCTGGGACCACCTGCTGGTGGAGCACCCGCGTGACGCGCTGGCGCTGCAGTGGGCGCAGCTGTGGGACTTCTACCGCGGGGATGCCGTGGGCCTGCGCCAGCGCCCAGCGCGTGCGCTGCCGGAATGGGATGAAGCCGACCCGCTCTACGCCTATGTGCTGTCGCTCTACGCCTTCGGGCTGGAGGAAAGCAACCTCTACCCGCAGGCCGAAGACACCGGCCGGCGTGCGCTGGCGCTCAATGCGCGTGTGCCCTGGGCCGTGCATGCGGTGGCGCATGTGATGGAAATGCAGGGCCGCTTTGAAGAGGGTGCGGCCTTTTTGCGCCAGCACCAACCGGTGTGGGCCGAAGGCAATGGTTTTGCCTGCCACCTGTGGTGGCACAAGGCGCTGTTCCGGCTGGAAGCCATGGACACGGCCGGCGTGCTGCGGCTGGTCGACGCGCACTTGAGTGGCGACGCGGTGCAGGTCACGCTGAACCGCGTGGACGCGGCGTCCATGCTGTGGCGGCTGCACCTGCTGGGCGAAGATGTGTCCGCGCTGAGCCAGGCGCTGCTGGCGGGCTGGCCGCAGGCCGATGAGCTGGCGGGCCACTACGCCTTCAACGACGTGCACTTCGCCCTGGCCTGCATAGGCGCCGGTGAGGTGCCACGTGCCGAGGCCTGGCTGGCCCGCTGCGCAGAACGTGCGCTGGCGCCCAGCGACGCCGGCCGCAGCAACCATCTGATGGCACGCGAAGTGGGCCTGCCGCTGATCCGCGGCCTGGTGGCGCTGGCGCATGGTGACGCCGACGGCGCGGTCGACCTCATCGCGCCCGTGCGCGCCCAGGCCGCACGCATGGGCGGCAGCCACGCCCAGCGCGACCTCATCGACCAGACCCTGCTGGCGGCGGCGGCGCAAGGCGGCCGGCGCAGCCTGGGCCGCGCGCTCATCAACGAGCGCAGCATGGCCAAGCCGGTGACGCCGCTGACGCGGCACTGGATCGAACGGCTGGCTTTGCCTTCGGAGGCACGCGCATGAATGCGGAAGAAAAGAAACGCGAAAACCGTCTGCGGCTGCTTGAAGACGACATCGGCCGGCATCTGGCGGAAAGCCATGCCAGCGGCGAACTGCGCCAGGCGCGCAGCTTCGGCAAGCCGCTGAACCTGGGCGACGGCTACGACCAGACGCCCGAAGAACTGCGCATGGGCATGAAGATCCTCAAGGATGCCGGCGTGGTGCCACCCGAGGTGGAACTCATGCAGCAGATCGAGGCGCTGCGCTTGTCGCTGGAAGGCGCGTCCGATGACGCCGAGACACGAGCCAAACGCCAGCGCCTGTCGGAGATGCGCCAGCAACTGGCACTGCGGCTGGAGAAGCTGCGCGGGACCGGGACGCTGTAGCGGTATTCAGTACAGAGGCTCGCTGAGTTTTTCGGTGGCGATGGCCTTTTGCATGGCAGGCCGCTCCAGCGTGCGCTTGAGAAACGCAGCGATGTGCGGGTACTCACGCGCCGGCCGGGTGCTGAAGCCACGTGTCCAGCGGCTCATCATCCACACATACGGGTCCAGCACCGAATAGTCCGCGCCCAGCATCCACGGGCCGCCATGGCTGGCCAGATGCTCGTCAATCTGTTGCAGATAGCCGTGCACACGCGCCTGCATGTGGGCCTTGATCTGTGCGGCGCCTTCCGCGTTGCCGGCGTCCACGATGCGGTCGCCGTAGAAGTAGTGGATCAGGCTGGCCTGCACGGTGTTGGTCAGCCACATCAGCCACTTGTAGAACTCGGCGCGTTCTTTCGTACCCAGCGGCGGGGCCAGTTTGGCGGCCGGGTGCGTGTCGGCCAGGTGCAGTGCAATGGCGGCGGTTTCGTAGAGGACCAGGTCACCGTCCACCAGCACGGGGATCAGGCCATTGGGGTTGAGCTTCAGGTAGTCCGCCGACTTGTGCGCCTGCACGGTGCGGTCCACCAGGGCCAATTCAAAAGGCACGCCGATTTCATGCAGCAGCACGTGCGGGGTGAAGGAAGCGTTGCCGGGGTAGTAGTGCAGCATGATCATCGGCAAATCATCGCACGCACGCGACAATGCAGGCAGCACGGAGGATCCCCAGTGGCCACCTACACCGCCCGCACCGTCTGGCAACGCGCACCCGACGACGACTTCACCGGCAACCGCTACAGCCGCCGCCACCGCCTGCTGTTTGACGGCGGCGCGCAATGGGCCGGTTCATCGTCGCCGCATGTGGTGCCGCTGCCGTGGTCCGACGCCAGCGCGGTGGACCCGGAAGAAGCCTTTGTCTCTTCGCTGTCCAGTTGCCACATGCTGTGGTTCCTGTCGCTGGCCGCGGCTGAAGGCTTCACGGTGGACCAGTACGACGACAGCGCCGAAGGCACCATGGCGCGCAATGCGCAGCGCCAGATGGTGATGACGGTTGTGACGCTGCGGCCCCGGGTGTCCTTCAGCGGCAGCAAACAGCCGACACCCGAACAGTTCGACAAGCTGCACCACGAAGCGCACGCGCAGTGTTTCATCGCCAATTCCGTGAAGACGGATGTGCGCTGCGAAGCTGTGATGACCTGAACGGGCCGCCCCCGGGTTCCTGGGGGCTTGAAAGCTGCGTCTCAGAGGCCCAGATGGGCGGGTGGACATCAGCAGCACCCTGCTTACCTTCGGCTTCCTGGCGCTGCTGGCCGGGCTTGTCGCCGCCTGGCTGCGCGGGCCGGCCTGGCTGGCCGCGTGGCGCCGCCGCCGCGTCAACGCCGCGCCCTTCCCCGCGCAGTGGCGCGAGATTCTGCGCCGCCGCATGCCCGCGTTTGCACGCCTGCCGCCGGACGTGCAATGGCAATTGAAGAAGCTGGCCCAGGTGCTGTTGGCCGAAAAACCCTTCATTGGCTGCGCGGGCTTGCAGGTGACCGACGAGATGCGCGTGCTGGTGTCGGTGCAGGCCGCGCTCTTGCTGCTGCGCCTGGGCCCGGACGGTTTTGCGGAATTGCGCCAGGTGCTGATCTACCCCGGGCCCTTTGTGGTGGACCGCAGCCAACCCGATGCGTCCGGTCTGGTGCACGAACACCGGCGTGCGCTGTCGGGTGAGTCCTGGCAGCACGGCCAGGTGATCCTGTCCTGGGCCGATGTGCTGGCCGGCGCGGCCGACCCGGGCGACGGCCACAACGTCGTGCTGCACGAATTTGCGCACCAGATCGACCAGGCCCATGGCCGTGCCAACGGCGCACCCTGGCTGCCGGGCCGCGCGCGGCGTGAGCGCTGGGCCCGTGTGATGAACGCCGAGTTCCAGGCCTTGCGCCGGCAATTGGCGGAAGGTGCCGGCAGCCTGATCGACCCCTACGGCGCCACCGAGCCCGCCGAGTTCTTTGCCGTGAGCTGCGAACTGTTCTTTGAAAAGCCGGCGGAATTGGCTGAACACCACCCCGCGCTGTTCAGCGAGTTGCAGGGTCTGTTGGGCGTGGACCCGCGGCTGTGGCAGGGCACCACGGCTTATCGGCCTACGTAACCGGCCCACGTAACCGGCCCACGTAAGCCGGCCCAACTAAAGCATCTATTTGAGGCGGCGGCACAACGCCAAATGCCTTTTGTTTCCGGCCTTAATGCATTCCACCAGAAATAACCGCGGGCGCATGTTATGTTCGCCACCACAAAATGGCGCGCACCGAATACCAGACGCCAAATGCCTGTTGGAGGCTACACCGCAGGGGGGAACTATCTGAATGGAAATCATGAGCAAGTCCTACGCACAAATCGTCAAGCAAATCGAATCCCTGAAACAGGAAGCCGAGAAGATCCGCCGCGGTGAAGTGGACGGCGTGATCGCCCGCATCCGCGAAGCCATCACCTTCTACAACCTGAGCGCTGCCGACCTGGGTCTGACCGCCAAGGCCAAGCCCGCTGGCGACAAGGCAGTTCCCACCAAGCGCAAGAAGGCCAAAGGCGCCAAGCCCGCCATCGTGGTGAAGTTCCGCAACGACGCCGGTGGCACCTGGGGCGGCCGCGGCAAGCGCCCGACCTGGCTGCGTGACGCTCTGAACGCGGGCAAGAAGCTGGAAGACTTCGCGGTCAAGTAATTCAATACTGCGCAGACCCACCAAACGGCCGCCGCAGACGGGCTATGCCCGGCTGCAGGGGGCGCCCCCTTGAGGGGGAGCGCCGCAGGCGCTCCGGGGGTGGGCCAATTCAATGGGCCGTGGTTTGCATCACGGCCCTTTGCCATTGGGCCATGCGTTCAGCCGCCTCTGCGTGCGGCATCGCCGGCATGAAGCGCCTTTCCTCCTGCCATAACGCGGCCAATTCATCCGGACCCGAATAAACTCCCGTGGCCAATCCGGCCAAATAGGCAGCACCTAACGCCGTTGTTTCAGTGAC
>JANOAM010000850.1:0-2714 GCA_031411215.1 Betaproteobacteria bacterium | reverse complement strand
CACCAGCGGCAGCAGGCCGCCGACTTGGCCGAGGATGGAGTCCGTGCCACCAACGGCAGCAGCGGGGGCGGTTTGGGCGTAGGCGGTGGAAATGAACACGTCTGTCGGTCCTTGTGTGAAGCTGAATTGCCCGGATTCGGCGGCATGCCGGGGCGGTGAAATGCAGGCCGACTCGTGGCGGGGCGCGACTCAACGCCCAGGCGACCACACAGGACCAAAGCAGATTTTATGCTGCTGCCAAGCTCTTCCAGGCCGGGCGCTGAAGAAACGCCACCAGCAGCACCACTGCGAGCAGGGCGATGCCCAACCGCGCCTGCAGCTCCGCAGGCGCAGCGTAGTGCTCGCGGTCTGAACTGAGGATGAACTGCAGCGCCGAAAAAGCATGCCCGTACTTCACCAGCATCGGTTCAAGTCCCCAGTGCAGCAGCACGGGGATGGCCGCCACCGCCACCACTGCCAGCAAACACATGGCGAGACGGCAACGCCGTTGCGCCAACAACAGGGCGATCGAACTGCCTGCTGTAGAAGCCATCCACACCGCCGTAGCGAGCGCGGCGCTGGTGAGCAGCGAGCCCCCTCCGCGCATGAGTTCGACGAGGTTGTCGGTCGCGGCGGCATCCACAACCGCGGCGTGAAGGGGCCACGCCACGAGGAGTGCAACAAACATCCAGCTGATCAGGTCTGCAACCCGAGCCGGCTGCCAGACGACCCGCACCAGCACCATCCCTCCGACCACCGGCACCATCACCGCCATGTGCAGTGCCAGGAAGCGCAGCAAATCCTCCCAGGGTCCCGGCCACCCGAGCACCGGAGAACCCACCACCTTGTGCAACATCTGCACCGGAATCGTGAGCCTCAGCAATGCAAAGGCCACCAGGCCGTGTGCGAGAAGCGGCAGCGGCAGAAGAACCAGTGCAGCGCTGCGTCCAGGGCCGAGCAATCGCATGGGCGCGGCGATCACCCACCACAGCGTGACCGCCATGCCGACGGCCGACAAACCGCCGGCCAGCCCGCCCGGCATCAACTTGGCGATGTTGTAGGGCACCACGGGCGAACGCGCGAGCAGCCAGGCCGACGCGGCCAGCGCCAGCAACTGGACCGCGGTGCCAACCCAAGAGCGCGGGCCTGCGGCAGGCGGGGATGGCCGGGCCCGCATCGGCGGCGAACCCGACGGTGCGCCGGCTGCGGCCCCCATGGTCGAACCGACACTGGGCGCAGATGCATGCAGAACTGCATGGGCCATGCGCCAGCCCAGCAGTGCACCGGCGACGCCGAGCAGCGCGTCAGTCAGGTCGGCGGTCTTGTCAGGCAACCAGACCTGGCCGCTCTCCAGCAGGAAGGCCACCAAACCCAGCACCAGATGACCCACGACGGCGCGGCTTGGCCAGCGCCACGCGAGCAGCAGGCCGGCGGGCACGTACAACACCATCTTGTGCACGATCTCGCCCAGTGCGCCCAATTCCGAGCGCACGAAGTAGGTCGTGAAGGGGATGCGACTGAAGGCCTGCATCCAGGCCTCGGCAGACCCTTGGCTGGCATCGAAGCGGAAGGGTGCCCAGGTGGCCGTGATGGCCGCCAAGAGCCATGCCACCGCCAATGCGCTGCCCAGCCGATTCCTCCGGTCTTGCGTCAGGGCCGACATGTGCGCCAGCGCTGTCGACAGTCCGGCGCCAGCAGCCGTGCCTGCACCGCCGAGCAAGACGTCGGTGACACTGGTCACGCGCGAGAGCACGAACAGCTGGGCCACTTCGACGCACAGCGCCAGACCCGCGCCACGCAGCACCAGCGCCGCCAGGGGGGCCTGCGGCCGCGACCAACGCCACATCAAGCCCACGGGCATCCACGCCAACACACCACCCAGCAGCTTGAAGGCAGTGCCCCAGGCACCGCCGGGCAGGCCCACGAAGGGCAGCAGGATCACGTGCCCATCACGCCACTTCCGGTACAACTCCACCGGGCTGATGGACAGGTCCAGCGGCATCAGCTCGTACGCCAACAGCCCCAGCAAATACAGGCTCAACCACGCCAGCGCGCGGTCGCGAACCGCATGGGTCGCGACCAGTCTGTCCCACCACCGTCGAGCCGAGGCGCCGAACGGGACAAAGAGCAGCAGCCCCAAGAGCGAGCCGGTCCACTGCGCCGTGACGTCGCTCCACGAGGGATCGCGGCCCTCGACGAACATCTGGCCGAACTCCGCCACCAGCGGCAGCAGCCCCAGCAGCGCCATGGCAGTCGCGACGCGCACCACGCTCACCATGACTCGCGGGCGCGCCAACGCAGCCCGCAATGCCAAGCCAAAAACAAGAGGCATCGGCAACAGCGCGTTGACCGCCGTATCGACGACGGATTCGGGCGGCCACACGGGCCCGGGCAAAGCCAGGAAAGCGGCCCACGCCTCGCCAAGTGGCTGGGGACGCCACCCCAGGGGTACCCAACTGCCGTAGAGCATGAACGCGCTGTAGCTCAGGATCGCTCGCAGCAGCCACCGTTCGGCAGTTGATGTCATGGCTGCGAGGCCTGATCGCCCGAGCGTGTCGTTCTTGGCCTAGACGAGGACCTCGGTAACCGGTGGATGGCCCAAGAAGGCTTGCGGGCTGCTGCTGGCGCCATAAGCGCCGCTTTGAAATACCACGGCCAGGTCACCGACCTCGGCGACGGGCAAGTCCATCCGGTCGGCCAGCAGATCCAGGGGCGTGCACAGCGGCCCCACCACC
>JANOAM010000849.1:0-4825 GCA_031411215.1 Betaproteobacteria bacterium | reverse complement strand
GTCAGCGTGTTGAGGTCCACCTTCTTGCTCTTGTTGTAGTCCGGCGCCCAGTTCACGTTGGGCCACAGGTCCAGGCTCGGCACCTCCATGAAGGCTGGGCCGCTGCCGTCCAGCGTGACGTGGGCGTGGCGCGACGCGGCGCAGTTGGGGATCATGGCCACGGGCTTGCCCGCGGCATGCGTGGGGTAGGTGGCGATCTTCACGTCCAGCACCGTGGTCAGCCCGCCCAGGCCCTGCGCGCCTATGCCCAGGGCGTTGACCTTTTCGTAGAGCTCGATGCGCAGTTCTTCCAGCTTGCTGTTCGGGCCGCGGGCCAGCAGGTCGAACATGTCCAGCGGCTCCATCAGCACTTCCTTGGCCAGCAGCATGGCCTTTTCGGCCGTGCCGCCCACGCCGATGCCCAGCATGCCCGGCGGGCACCAGCCGGCGCCCATGGTGGGCACGGTCTTCAGCACCCAGTCCACGATGCTGTCGCTGGGGTTCATCATCACCAGCTTGCTCTTGTTTTCGCTGCCGCCACCCTTGGCGGCCACCGTGACGTCCAGCTTGTTGCCCGGTACCACGGTCATGTGGATGACGGCTGGTGTGTTGTCCTTGGTGTTCTTGCGCTCGAAGATCGGGTCGGCCAGGATGGAGCCGCGCAGCGGGTTGTCGCTGTTCAGGTAGGCGCGGCGCACGCCTTCGTTGACGGCGTCTTCGACGCTGCCGGTGAAGCCTTCGAAGCGCACGTCCATGCCAATGCTCAGGAACACGTTGACGATGCCGGTGTCCTGGCAGATCGGCCGCTTGCCTTCGGCGCACATGCGGCTGTTGGTCAGGATTTGCGCGATGGCGTCCTTGGCCGCGGCGCTCTGCTCACGGTCGTAGGCGCGGGCCAGGTGGCTGATGAAATCGGCCGGGTGGTAGTAGCTGATGTACTGCAGCGCGGCGGCGACGGTCTCGATCAGGTCGGCCTGGCGTATGGGGGTCGTGCTCATGTGCGGCTTTCGGAGTCGGTTGGTTCAGTGCTTGTCCGGGGAAGGCTGCGACATCAGCCGGTCAGTCATCGCAATGGCCAGGGCCGACAGCAGGAAGACCGCATGGATGATGGTCTGCCACAGCAGCACCTTCTCTTCGTAGTTGGCGGCGTTGATGAAAGTCTTCAGCAGGTGGATGCTGCTGATGCCGATGATGGCGGTCGCCAGCTTGACCTTCAGCACGCTGGCGTTGACGTGGCTCAACCATTCGGGCTGGTCGGGGTGGCCTTCCAGGTTCAGGCGCGAGACGAAGGTTTCGTAGCCACCGACGATGACCATGATCAGCAGGTTGCTGATCATCACCACGTCGATCAGCGCCAGCACCACGAGCATGATGATGGTTTCGTTCAGCCCGCTGACGGCCACGTCGCTCTTGTAACCAATGCCCTTGATCAGCAGCGCCAGCGCATTGGTGTTGCCGAAGGCGGCTTCCACCAGGTGCACCAGCTCCACCCAGAAGTGGAAGACGTAGACACACTGCGCAATGATCAGGCCCAGGTACAGGGGCAATTGCAGCCAGCGGCTGGCAAAGATGACGTTGGCCAGGGGCGACATGCGCCGCTTGGGGTCTTGGAGGGGGGGTGTGGTCATGGCCAAATTGTAGATTCACACACTGTGCACAGAAGCAGGGCACGTCAGGTGTCCGTCAGAGCCTGGCCTTAGCTTTCGCCCCAGTTTCAAGCAGCTATCGCAAATCGCCAGATCTATTCGCAAGACAGCAAGACACCAGGAGACAAGACATGTCATCGATCACGTCCTCAACGGACAACCAGCCCACTGAACTGAAGACCCACCAGCCACCCGCCGCCCTGGTGGCCGCGGCGCGCGTGTCGGGCATGGCCGCCTACCAGGCGCTGGTCGATGAGGCCGACCGTGACTACGAAGGCTACTGGGCCCGCCTGGCCAGGGAATTCGTCAGCTGGAAGAACCCATTCACGAAGGTGCTGGACTCCTCCAGCGCGCCGTTCTTCAAGTGGTTTGAAGACGGCACGCTCAACGTGTCCTACAACTGCCTGGACCGCAATGTGGAGCGCGGCCTGGGCGACAAGACGGCCATCATCTTCGAAGCTGACGACGGCGCGGTCACCAAGGTGACCTACAGCCAGCTGCTGGCCCAGGTGAGCCAGTTCGCCAACGCGCTGAAGGCGCGTGGCGTGAAGAAGGGCGACCGTGTCGTCATCTACATGTCGATGAGCGTGGAAGGTGTGGCCGCCATGCAGGCCTGCGCACGCATAGGCGCCATCCATTCCGTGGTCTTCGGCGGTTTCAGCGCGCAGAGCGTGCGCGACCGCGTGCAGGACGCCGGCGCGGTGATGATCATCACCGCCGACGAACAGGCCCGTGGCGGCAAGAGCCTGCCGCTGAAGGCCATCGTCGACGACGCGCTGGCCATGGGCGGCTGCGAGACCATCCAGAACGTCATCGTCTACAAGCGCACCGGTGGCGCCATCGCGTGGAACCCGGCGCGTGACCGCTGGCTGCATGAAGAACTGGCCGGCCAGCCGACCACCTGCGAACCGGAATGGGTCAGCGCCGAACACCCGCTGTTTCTGCTGTACACCAGCGGCAGCACCGGCAAGCCCAAGGGCGTGCAGCACAGCACGGGCGGCTACCTGCTGCATGCGGCTCTCACCACGGCCTGGACCTTCGACCTGAAGGACGACGACATCTTCTGGTGCACCGCCGACATCGGCTGGGTCACCGGCCACAGCTACATCACCTATGGCCCGCTGGCCCTGGGCGGCACCGAGATCGTCTTCGAGGGTGTGCCCACCTTCCCCGACGCGGCGCGCTTCTGGAAGACGATCGAGAAGCACAAGGTCACGATCTTCTACACGGCGCCGACCGCCATCCGTTCGTTGATCAAGGCCGCTGAGGGCAACCCGGCGGTGCACCCGAACAAGAGCGACCTGTCCAGCCTGCGCATCCTGGGCAGCGTGGGCGAGCCCATCAACCCCGCCGCCTGGGAGTGGTACTTCAAACACGTGGGCGGCGAGCGCTGCCCCATCGTCGACACCTTCTGGCAGACGGAGACCGGCGGCCACGTCATCACGCCGCTGCCGGGCGCCACACCCATGGTGCCGGGTTCCTGCACGCTGCCTTTCCCGGGCATCACGGCGGCCATCGTGGACGAGACGGGTGCAGATGTGCCCAACGGCAGCGGCGGCATCCTGGTCATCAAGAAGCCCTGGCCCAGCATGATCCGCACCATCTGGGGCGACCCGGACCGTTTCGTCAAGAGCTACTACCCGCCCGAGCTGAAGGGCTACTACCTGGCGGGCGACGGTGCCATCCGCAACAAGGACACGGGCAACTTCACCATCACCGGCCGCATAGACGATGTGCTGAACGTGTCGGGCCACCGCATGGGCACGATGGAGATCGAATCCGCCCTGGTCAGCCACACTGAACTGGTGGCCGAAGCGGCGGTGGTGGGCCGCCCCGACGACACCACGGGCGAGGCGATCTGCGCCTTCGTGGTCCTGAAGCGCAGCCGCCCCACGGGCGACGAGGCCAAGAAGATCGCCAACGAGTTGCGCAACTGGGTGGCCAAGGAGATAGGCCCCATCGCCAAGCCCAAGGACATCCGTTTCGGCGACAACCTGCCCAAGACCCGCAGCGGCAAGATCATGCGGCGTCTGCTGCGCAGCATTGCCAAGGGCGAGGCAATCACGCAGGACACGTCGACATTGGAAAATCCCGCCATCCTGGAGCAATTGGGCCAGGCCAACTGATCCGGCGCGCCACTAGGTGCAGGTTTCGGACAGGTCGTGCGAATGCGACAGCGTCGTGGTGCTGGTCACCGTGACGCTGGCACCGGCGCGCAGCGAAGCCAGCTGCGCAGGCGAAAACGTCACCTGGTGGTTGTGGTCCGCCGAGCCCTGGATGTTGTAGCTCATGGCCACGGCAGACGTCAGATCCGCCACCGGGATGCTCAGCGCGTGGCCGTGGTTGGCGGTGATCAGGACCGCACTGCAGCTGCCCACGCCGCCGGGCGACGGCGCCGGTGAAGGCGCGGGCGCCGCGTCGGACCCGCCGCCGCAACCGGCCAGCACCGCCGCCCAGCCTCCGCTGGCCAACTGGGCGAGAAACAGCTTGCGGGTCAGCATCGTGCACCTCCTGGACCGCCCTGGCATGGGCGCTTGTGGCGTATACGCGCACCGGCCGCGCGGCCTTCCGGCATCCAAGCCCGCGATGCAAGCGAAAGTATCTGGCTGACCAGTGCGCAGGATAGCCTGCGGGGCCTGCCACGTATACCGGTGACAAGGCCCGGTCCGGGCCGGCAGGAGATGTGCATGTGCCGCTTGATCCGTCAGCACGGCGTGCTGCTGGCCTTGGTGTCGGCCTTGGGCGCGGCGGTTGCCGCCGGTGGTGGCGGTGGTGGTGGCACACGCACCGAAGGCTCGGCGGCCGAGGTGGCGCGGGCCGTTGAGCTGATCGACGCCCAGCGCTATGCCGACGCCGTCAGCATGCTGGAGCCCTATGTGCGCCAAGCCCGCAATGACGCCGACGGCCACAACTGGCTGGCCTACGCCTACCGCAAGTCCGGCCGCCTGCCGCTGGCTTTTGAACACTACCGCCGGGCCCTCAGCCTGGTGCCCGCGCACCGTGGTGCCCATGAATACATCGGTGAGGCCTGTCTGGACGCCGGCCAGCGTGAACTCAGCTTGGTGGTGTCAGCGCACCCCAGGCCATGCGCAGGATCACGTCCTGCGCGGCGGTGAAATCCGCCTCCTCAAGCGCCGGCTTGCCCAGCAGCAGCGCAAACTGCGGTGCGTGGTCGGCATAGGCCTGCGTCATGGCCCAGA
>JANOAM010000848.1:0-1753 GCA_031411215.1 Betaproteobacteria bacterium | reverse complement strand
GCGATGGCGGCGTCCGCCGCGTCGTGTTCGGGCTGGCCGACGCGGCCCAGGTCGTGCAGGAACAGCACCACGTCGGCCGCGCCTATGGATTCCCAGCTGCGTGCGATGCCTATGCGTTCCACCTCGTCGGCCGCGTGCGCGTCGTGGCGCAGGCCTGCGGTGTCGGTGATGTGCAGTGGCACACCTTCGATCTGTATGGTCTCGGCCACGCGGTCGCGTGTGGTGCCGGGGATGGGCGTGACGATGGCCAGTTCCGCCCCGGCCAACGCGTTGAGCAGGCTGCTCTTGCCGACGTTGGGCTGGCCGGCCAGCACGACCCGCAGCCCTTCGCGCAGCAGCGCGCCTTGCCGCGCCCGTGACAGCGCGGCGGCCAGGGTGTCGGCGATGCCGTCCAGCTGTTCGCGGGCACGGGCCTTTTCCAGGAAGTCGATTTCCTCTTCCGGAAAGTCCAGCGTCGCTTCCACCAGCATGCGCAGGCGCACGGTGCGTTCGGCCAGTTGCGTCACTTCGGCGCTGAAGGCGCCGGACAGCGAGCGCGCAGCACTGCGGGCCGCGGCTTCGGTGCTGGCGTCGATCAGGTCGGCCACCGCTTCCGCCTGCGCCAGGTCCAGCTTGTCGTTGAGGAAGGCACGCTCGGTGAACTCACCGGGTTCGGCCAGTCGCAGGCCCGGCATGGCGGCCATGCAGCGCGCCAGCAGCAGTTGCAGCAGCACAGGGCCGCCATGGGCTTGGAGCTCCAGCACGTCTTCACCGGTGTAGCTGTGCGGCGCGGGGAAGTGCAGCGCCAGGCCACGGTCCAGCGCGTCGCCCTGGTCGCCCAGGAAGGGCAGCAGCGTCGCCTGGCGCGGCGCCAGCTCACGACCGCAAATGGCCCGGATCAGTGGGGACAGGTCACGGCCCGACGCGCGGATGATGCCCACCGCGCCGCGGCCGGGGGCCGAGGCGATGGCCACGATGGGGTCTTGGTGGGCCGCGCGCATGGTCAGGGGATTCTGGCGCGCAACGGTGAATGGCGCGGGTGGAGCGGTGCGAAGCGTTTGTTGGCTCCGCACCGGGATCTCCTGAGCCGGCTCTCTTCAAGCCGGGTCGCCCGCATGGACGCCATGTTCGGCACTGCGGGCTCCGCACTCAACCCCCGGACTGGGGGCGCCCCCTTGATTGCCGTGACGGATGTCCTCCCGCGGGAGGACAAGGCAAACCGTTACTTCGCCGGCTGGTTGCCCAACACGCCCAACTGCTTGTTGATCGTCCACTGCTGGGCGATGGACAGCAGGTTGTTGGTCAGCCAGTACAGCACCAGGCCGGCAGGGAAGAAGAAGAACATCACGCCAAAGGCCAGCGGCATGATCCACATCATCTTGGCCTGCACGGGGTCGGCCGGGGCCGGGTTCAGCCAGACCTGGAAAAGGGATGACGCGGTCATCAGCGTGGGCAGGATGAACCACGGGTCCTTGGCGGCCAGGTCGGTGATCCAGCCTATCCACGGCGCGTTGCGCATCTCCACGCTGGACAGCAGCACCCAGTACAGCGCAATGAAGAACGGCATCTGCACAAAGATCGGCAGGCAGCCGCCCAGCGGGTTGACCTTCTCTTCCTTGTAGATGCGCATCATGGCCGCCTGCATTTCCTGCGGCTTGTCCTTGTAGCGCTCCTTCAGTTCATTGACCTTGGGCGCCACGGCCTTCATCTTGCCCATGCTGCGGTAAGCACTTGCGTTGAGCCAGTAGAAGGCGATCTTCAGCAGCACCACCAG
>JANOAM010000847.1:0-2403 GCA_031411215.1 Betaproteobacteria bacterium | reverse complement strand
ATCATCGCCGTGTCCTGCGGCGTCACGCAGTGCCAGGAAACGCTGCGCACGGCCATGGCCATCGGCGCGGACCGGGCCATCCTGGTCGAATGTGCCGACGAACTGCAGCCGCTGGCCGTGGCCAAGCTGCTGAAGGCGCTGGTCGACAAGGAGCAGCCCGGCTTGATCATCTTGGGCAAGCAGGCCATTGACGACGACTGCAACCAGACCGGCCAGATGCTGGCGGCTTTAGGCAACATGCCGCAAGCCACCTTTGCGTCCAAGGTGGAAGTGGCCGATGGTTTTGCGTCGGTCACCCGCGAAGTGGACGGCGGCCTGGAAACGCTGAGGATCAAGCTGCCGGCCGTGATCACCACCGACCTGCGCCTGAACGAGCCGCGCTACGTCACGCTGCCCAACATCATGAAGGCCAAGAAAAAGCAGATGGACGTGCTCAAGCCGGCTGACCTGGGCGTGGACGTCACGTCCCGCATCAAGACGCTGAAGGTCACGGAGCCGCCCAAGCGCGGTGCGGGCGTGAAGGTGCCCGATGTCGCGACCCTGGTCGCCAAGCTCAAGAACGAAGCGAAGGTGATCTGACATGGCCGCACTCGTCATTGCCGAACACGACAACGCCACCGTCAAAGGCGCGACGCTCAATACCGTCACCGCCGCCATTGCGTGCGGTGGCGACGTGCACGTGCTGATTGCCGGTACGGACGCGGCTGCTGCCGCTGCCGCGGCGGCGCAGATCGCTGGCGTGGCCAAGGTGCTGCACGCCGATGCCGCCGGCCTGAACCACGGCCTGGCCGAGAACGTGGCGGCGCAGGTCGTGGCCATCGCCAAGAGCTACAGCCACATCCTGTTCCCCGCCACCGCCGCGGGCAAGAACGTGGCCCCGCGTGTGGCCGCGCTGCTGGACGTGGCGCAGATCAGTGACGCTACCAAGGTGATCAGCGCCGACACCTTCGAGCGTCCCATCTACGCCGGCAACGCCATCGCCACGGTGCAGAGCCTGGATGCGATCAAGGTCATCACCGTGCGCACCACCGGTTTCGACCCAGCGGCCGCCACCGGTGGCGGTGCCGCCGTGGAAAGCCTCACGGCCGTCGCCGACAGCGGCAGCAGCAGCTTCATGGGCAGCGAGATCGCCAAGAGTGACCGTCCCGAACTCACCGCCGCCAAGATCATCGTCAGTGGTGGCCGCGCGATGGGCAGCAGCGACAAGTTCACCGAGGTGCTGACGCCGCTGGCCGACAAGCTGGGCGCCGCACTGGGCGCCAGCCGCGCGGCGGTGGATGCGGGCTACGCGCCCAACGACTGGCAGGTGGGTCAGACCGGCAAGATCGTCGCGCCGCAGCTGTACATCGCGTGCGGCATCTCCGGCGCCATCCAGCACCTGGCGGGCATGAAGGACAGCAAGGTGATCGTGGCCATCAACAAAGACCCGGAGGCGCCCATCTTCAGCGTCGCCGACTACGGCCTGGAGGCGGACCTGTTCACCGCCGTGCCTGAACTGGTCAACGCGCTCTGACACGCATGACCTGAACGGGGCGCCCTGGCATTCACCACGGCGCCCTTGTTGTATCCGGAGACAAAAATGAGCTACCGCGCACCCGTGAGAGACATGCTCTTCGTCATGAAGGAGCTGGCCGGCATTGACGCCGTGGCCGCGCTGCCCGGGTATGAAGATGCCGGCTACGACACGGCCGCCGCCGTGCTGGAAGAGTGCGCCAAGTTCAACGAAGGCGTGGTGGCGCCGCTGAACTGGGCAGGTGACCAGAACCCATCCTCCTTCAAAGACGGCGTCGTCACCACCACGCCGGGTTTCAAGGAGGCGTTCCGCCAGTTCGCCGAAGGTGGCTGGCAAGGCTTGCAGCACCCGGCGGAGTACGGCGGCCAGGGCCTGCCCAAGCTGATCCACGCGGCCTGCAGCGAGATGGTGAACAGCGCCAACATGAGCTTTGCGCTGTGCCCGCTGCTGACCGACGGTGCGGTGGAAGCGCTGCTGACAGCGGGCACGGACGAGCAGAAAGCCACCATCATCCCCAAGCTGGTCGATGGCAGCTGGACCGGGTCCATGAACCTGACCGAGCCGCAGGCCGGCTCCGACCTGAGCATGGTGCGCACGCGCGCCGAGCCGCAGCCCGACGGCACGTTCAAGCTCTTTGGCACCAAGATCTTCATCACCTATGGCGAGCACGACATGGCGGACAACATCGTCCACCTGGTGCTGGCCCGTGTGGCGGGTGCTCCCGAAGGCGTGAAGGGCATCAGCCTCTTCATCTGCCCGAAGTTCATGCCCGACGGCACGCGCAACGACGTGCACTGCGTGAGCATCGAACACAAGCTGGGCATCAAGGCCAGCCCCACCGCCGTGCTGCAGTACGGCGACCACGGCGGCGCGGTGGCCTCGCTCATAGG
>JANOAM010000846.1:0-2455 GCA_031411215.1 Betaproteobacteria bacterium | reverse complement strand
GTTGCGGGCTTCCAGCGCCTCGATGCGGCTGACTAGCTCGGTGGTTTCGATGATCTTGGCGACGCCACCCAACGCCGTGACGATCTGCGCGGCCTGCGCCGGTGCCAGGTCACCATTTGCTGCGGCTTGAACGACTGCGCGCGCTTGGTCGGCCAGCGTGCCATCGGTGGGTAGCGCCAGCGCCGTCGTCAGGTCAACAGGGCGCAACGTTGGGAACAAGCGGTCGAGCAACATCCGTTGAGCATGTTGATCGCCTGCCAGCGCCTGCTCACGCACCACGTCGATGATCTTTCCCAAGTCTGTCGCCAGCGCCTCGCGCATCTCTGCGACAGGGCCGCGTCCAGGCGGTCGGCCAGGCCCGCCAGGGTTGCCAGGTGCGAACGTCCCTCGCGTGGTGCGTCCCGTTTTCTTTCGGTCGTCTATCGGCTTGGTCATGGTGACTTCTCCTTGAACATGGGACAGCGCTGCAACTGGTCGAGCAGGAACGCCTCGCGCTTTGCGCAGCGATAGCCCGGCCCGGCGTGCAGGCATTCGACGCACAGACGGCGGTCGTCGCCTTCACGGTCGCGGTGTAGCAGCCGCTCGGCGCGGCCCTTGGCATCGGGATAGCCCAGCCAGGTGCTGCGTGCCACACGCTTGTCGAACATGGCGATCTCGGCATCTGTCCACGTCGGCAGGCCTGCCAGGTCGTCGGCTTCCCAGTACGGCACGCCCTCGGCGCTGACGATGGCGCTGCGCTCGGTCTTGGCTTCCTGGTCGGCACTGCGGGCCTCGTCCCCTGCTAATTCCGCTATTCCGCTAATCGTGTCGGCTGCTGCGGCATCGTTGGCAGCGGCAGGCAGGTGCCCGATTAGCGGATTAGCAGGATTAGCAGGATTAGCAGCGGCTGGCGCTTCCACTTCCAGCCGGCCAGGGATGTTCAGTTTGAACTTCATAGCCTGACCTCCCAGGCCTCGCGACGGGCCTTGCCGTCATACAGCACGGTGTCCTGCGGCATGGGGCGCACCATGTAGTGGTCGGCCAGCACTCCCATCAGACTGCGCATCGTGTCGGCCTTGCGCAACTTGTTGGGCCCATGCTGCGTCAGTTCCGGCAGCGTGATTTCCGTCTTACATCGCATCGCCAGCCAGCCCCACAGCACCGACGCCTGGTCGGCCTTTTCGTGCTGCGGTTGCACGCCCGACAGGCGCAGCGCTTCGCTCAGGTAGAACTCCATCAACACAGCGGCACGCTGCATCGACGCTTCGGTCACGGTGGTAGCGGCAGGGTCGTCGATCAACGTCAGCACTCCCGCGATGCGGCCCATGTGCTCAGCCGCTTTCGACGCCAGTGCCCTGACGGGCTTGAGTTCGCCGCTGATCCCGCGCTCGAATTGGTTGTGAACCTCGATCCACAAAGTGCGCGCTGGCCCGCCGATGCCCATGTGTTGCGGCTGCAATTCGTGGAACTCGTTGATGGGCCAGGTGCCGCCCAGCAGCGCGGCCATTCTGCTGACGTAGGCGGCTGCGGCGGATGTCTCGTCGGCCTTCTCATTGCGGAACATCCGGGTGCCGGCGGTGCTCTGCGGGTAGGCCACCAGACAGCGCGAAAACAAGCCTTGGTCGCGCAGCACGGGGTTGCTCAGCCATGCGAACGTCGCGCGGGGCTGGGCCATCAGGTGCAGCGCAACTCGACGCCCGAACAGCTTGGATGAACCATCCCCTGATCTGACTCGATCCACGGGCGCACCATCCCAAAACAACGACAGGCCGGCTGCTGTGCGCAGCGCAGTGTCTTCGCTCATGCCGTGTCCACCCAGGAAGCGGCCACCCTCTGCGCTGAAGACACCGAGGCTCGGCAGTCCAGCGTGCAGCAGCTTGCACAGTCCTTCGACGGTCGGGTCACTAGCGAGAAACACCGACTCACGCGGTATCTCGGCCTTGTCCTTGGCCTTCTTGTCGAGCTTGTTGTGTTGCTCGATGGCCTCGCGCTGCTCGTCGGATTTCTTCTTTTCGAATGTGGCGTGGGCATGCAATGCCAGACGATCAACGGCAGACTTTCTCTCTCCCGACTCGGCCACACTGCTGAAGTACAGACTCAGCGGCACCGATGCACCATAGGGCAACACCACGTTGGCATAGGGCTGCACGGCCAGGCTCGCCGCTGCCAGCAGGCTGTTGCCGACGATGGCGTCGGGTGCCTGCGTGCAACGCTGAATGACGCGCCCATAGTCGCCCAGCACAGCGGGCAGCGCGTCCATCGGAAATGGCTCGGGCGGCTCTAGCTCGGCCACCAGCGGCAGCGGGTCGTCGGGCCAGCCGTCGGTGGTCGGCGCGAGCATGGGGTTTTGCAGTACCGCGCTCATGCTGCGACACCTCTTGCAACGTAGTCGTCAAGCCAATCGGTGCCGACTTTCTCGGGCACCAGCAGGCGGACTTCCAGCCCGGCAGCGGCAGCGCGCCCAGCCAGGTCTCGC
>JANOAM010000845.1:0-13909 GCA_031411215.1 Betaproteobacteria bacterium | reverse complement strand
AGGTCATCGTGGTGGCCTGCATGCACAAACTCCTGGCCATCACCTACGGCGTGCTGCGCTCCGGACAACCCTTCAACGCCAACCATGGGAAGCCTCAAAACGCTTGACACGCACAACGGTGTCTTTACTTCGCTCCACAGGCCACCCCAAGCACCCGCTCTGGCACCACTGGTGGCGCGCCTGCACTCGAAGCGCCGCAGTGGTGGCAGGCCGAGGACGCTGGGTACCGGGCGCAGCGAAGTAGAGGAGGAGCCACAGGCTGCGCAGCAGACTGTGGCGGGGGACATGAGCGGAGCCCGGTACCCGGCGGCCTTGGCCAGCAACGACACCAAGAACGAACGTCCGCACCGGCCGCAAGCAGTCATACCGGCATCCGCGCAAGTCCCGATGTTCCGGCCGGCGCGTTTCATCCCAGTTCTCGCAGGACGGCGCGCACAGGCGATGCGCAGGCCGATGTCAGTTTCAGGGGCAAGGCTATGAGCTCGTAGTCGCCTTCGGGCACGTCGTCCAGCAGCAGGTTTTCCAGCACACGCAGGCCACGCTGGCGGATGACCTGGTGTGAGTCCAGCGACTTGCTGTCCGCGGGGTCGATGCTGGCTGAGTCGATGCCGATCAGCTGCACGCCCAGGTCAGCCAGCTGGCGCACGGTGTCGGGTGCGTAGGCGGGCAGCTGATCGTCAAAGCGGTCCAGCGGCGTCTTCGCGTAGGTGCGCACCAGCACACGTGGCGGCAGGTCCAGCAGGGCATGTTGCAAGTGCTGCATCAGGATCAGCGGCCCGCAGTCGACGGCGTGGATCACGCGGCAGCGGCCCAGATACGGCTCCAGTGGCACCGCACCGATGGCCGCGCCCTCGTCGCCGTAGTGCAGCGGCGCGTCGGCATGGGCGCCGGTATGCGGGCTGAGCGTCAGCGTGCTGACGTTCACCGGGCAGCCGGGGCCTATGCGGGCCGCCCACTGCAGCGCAAACGGCGTGTCGCCGGGGAACACGGGCGAGCCGGTGTCCACGGGTGGAGAGATGTCCCAGAGTCTTGGCATGGGGCAGGACTTTGCGACGCGGCGCGGGGGTGTGGTGTCGGTAAATTCCAACAACCCGTTCCAACAACCCGTTCCAGCGGTTGGCCCGTGTCCTGTCGCTGCTCGGGGAGATTCCCATCACGCAGCCGCCCAGCGCGGCCTAGAGTCGGTGCATGCCTTCTGCCCATGTCGACACCTTCGCGCAGGACCGTCTTCCCGCGCCCGAGGCCCTGCCCGAGTTCCTGTTCGACCTGCCTGAATTGCAGTTTCCGGCACGCCTGAACTGCGTCACCGAACTGCTGGACCGCCATGTTGCGGAAGGCCGTGGTGCGCGCTTGGCGGTGCAGGGTGTGCACCAAGGCAAAGGCGTGCGCTGGACCTACGCGGAACTGCTGGCGCAGGCCAACCGCATCGCCAATGTGCTGGTGAAGGAACAAGGCCTGGTGCCTGGCAACCGCGTGCTGCTGCGCGGTGCCAATTCACCCATGCTGGCGGCCTGCTGGCTGGCGGTGGTGAAGGCCGGTGGCATTGCGGTGGGGACCATGCCGCTGCTGCGCGCGCGTGAGCTGGTGGCCATCGTGGACAAGGCGCAGATCAGCCACGCGCTGTGTGACGGCCGGTTGGCTGATGAGCTGGCCCTGGCGCGGCCCGACTGCCCCACGCTGCGGCAGGTGCTGCATTTCGGTGCTTCACTTGAAGACCAGCTGGAAGCGCGCGCCGCCACTCAGCCGGACAGCTTCAGCAACGTCGACACCGCCGCCACCGACACCTGCCTGATGGCCTTCACCAGCGGCACCACGGGTGTGCCCAAGGGCACCATGCACTTCCACCGCGACGTGATGGCGGCTGCGGCCTGCTGGCCGCCGCATGTGCTTCGCGCGCAGGCGGACGATGTCTTCATCGGCAGCCCGCCGCTGGCCTTCACCTTCGGGCTGGGCGGCTTGCTGGTGTTTCCGCTGTCGATTGGCGCCTGCGCGGTGTTGGTGGAGAAGGTTTCGCCGGACGCCTTGCTGCCGGCCATTGCACAGTACCGGGCCAGCGTCTGCTTCACTGCGCCCACGTCCTACCGCGCGATGGCGGCCCTGGTGGGGCAGCACGACTTGCGTTCGTTGCGCAAGTGCGTCAGCGCGGGTGAAGCGCTGCCTGCCGCCACGCGCCAGCTGTGGCGCGAAGCCACGGGCATCGAGATCATCGACGGCATAGGCTCCACCGAGCTGTTCCACATCTTCATCAGTGCGGACGAGGTGCATGCGCAGCCCGGCGCGACCGGTGTACCGGTGCCCGGCTACCGCGCCGCCATCCTGGACGAACAGGGCCGCGAACTGCCGCCCGGCCAGGTCGGCCGCCTGGCCATCAAGGGCCCCACGGGCTGCAAGTACCTGGACGACCCGCGCCAGGCCACCTATGTGCAGAACGGCTGGAACGTGACCGGCGACGCCTACCTGCAGGACGCCGACGGCCAGTTCGTCTACCAGGCGCGCACCGACGACATGATCATCTCCGGTGGCTACAACATCGCCGGGCCCGAAGTGGAAAGCGCGCTGCTGCTGCATCCGGCCGTGGCCGAGTGCGGTGTGGTGGGCCAGGCCGACGAAGCGCGCGGCATGATCGTCAAGGCCTATGTCGTGCTGAAGCCCGGTATCCAGGGTGATGCGGACTTGGCCAAGGCGCTGCAGGACTTCGTGAAGCAGACCATCGCGCCCTTCAAGTACCCACGGGAGGTGGAGTTCCGCGCCAGCCTGCCGCGTACCGAGACCGGCAAGCTGCAGCGCTTCAGGTTGAAGACCGAGAAACAGCCCTGAGCATGGATGCCTTCACCGCCATATGCACGGTTCGCTTCTCCGACTGCGACCCGGCCGGCATCGTCTTCTTCCCGCAGTACCTGGTCATGCTCAACGGCGTGGTCGAAGAATGGTTCGATCGCGCGTTGGGCATCGCCTATGCAGGACTCATAGGCGAACGCCGCCTGGGTCTGCCGACGGTGCGGCTGGAAGTGGACTTCACCGCCATCAGCCGCCACGGCGACAGCCTGCGCTGGCAGGTGGCTGTGGCGCACCTGGGCCGCAGTTCGTTCACGCTGCTTCATGAGGTGATGGGTGCGGACAACACCCGGCTGCGCGCTCGCCAGGTGCTGGTGTGCACGTCGCTGCTCACACACCGCCCGCAGGCGCTGCCGGACGACGTGCGTGCTGCTGTGCAGGCCTACGGGGCGAATGCCCAGGGCGCGTCCTAGGGCGCGCGTGCCGGCACCGCGGGTTCGGCTGCTGCGGCGCCGTTGCGCCCACCGTAAGTCAGACGCGCCCACAGCGCTTCCATGGGGCCACGTTCGTGGTTCTTCAGCCACCAGTAGCTCCAGGGCACCTGGATCACAAAGAAGATGGCCAGTGACAGCGCGAAGCCCGCAGCCGGGCCCACCTTGGCCCACAGGCCGAAGCCCCAGTTGTAGAACAGCGTGGTGCAGATGGCGGTCTGCATCAGGTAGTTGGTCAGCGGCATGCGGCCGGCCAGCTCAAACGGCTTGAACAGCGGCTTCAGAGACACATGCTGGTACAGCTGGACGATGGCCAGCACGTAGAACACCATCACCATGGGCCGCGACAGGTTGTAGCAAAGCCCGGCAAAGGTCTTGATCAGCGACGGGCCTGGCGTGCGGTTGGCCTGCCAGATCATCTGCGCCGTGAACGACAGGCCCAGGCCGACGATCAGCATGAACCAGGTCAGGCGCTTGATCTGCGGCATCAGTTCCGGGATGCGACGCGCCCATTCACGCCGGCCGGCCAGCACGCCCAGCAGCATGGTCAGCGTCATGGCCACGTACCAGCCGAAGGTTCCCCACAGCGAATAGAGGTCGCCGTACTCGAAAGCCATCAGGTGCAGGTTCTCGCGCGCCGTGTCCAGG
Organism: Betaproteobacteria bacterium; assembly: GCA_031411215.1. Classification (GTDB taxonomy): domain Bacteria; phylum Pseudomonadota; class Gammaproteobacteria; order Burkholderiales; family Burkholderiaceae_C; genus Rubrivivax. The sequence goes on along the minus strand of JANOAM010000845.1, from coordinate 9,995 downwards.
AAGCTGCCGGCGCCGAAGGCGGCGTCATTGGTGATCGCGAAGCCCTTGCCCATGACCACGCGGCTGGCGACAAATTCCTTGCTGACGAAGGCCACCCGCAAGAGGCTCGCGATCAGCGGGTAGATGATGCAGCCGACCATGATGGCGATCAGCCCCCGGTCGCTGACACGGCGCAGGCCAAACAGCAGCACGATGCCCAGCAGCGCGTAGACGTGCAGCACGTCGCCAAACCAGAACACGCAGGCGTGCACCACGCCCAACGCAAACAGCACCAGCAGGCGGCGCAGGTACAGGCGGTCGGCATGCAGCGGGTCCAGTTGCTGCATGCGCGCGAACTGGATGGTGAAGCCCAGCCCGAAGAGCACGCTGAACAGGCTGTTGAACTTGCCGGAGAACAGCGCGTCACGCACCTCTTCGGCGATCTGGTCAATCTGCGAGGGCCAGAAGTGCGAGCCGTCGGACTCATGCCAGCCGCTGTAGCTGAAGCCCGGCATGTTCATGATCAGGATGCCCATCAACGCGAAGCCGCGCAGGACGTCCAGGCTGGAGATGCGTTCGGAAGCCGGCAAGGGTGCCGTCTGGGTCGGGGTCATGCTGCGTCCTCCCGCATGCGGGCCCTGGATGGGCCTCGTTGGCGGCGAATGATGCGCCCGCCTTCCGGCAATTGGAAGCGCCCGGGCCCCCCACAAAGACCTATGCCGCCCGGGTGCAGCCCCCTTTGACAGGCGCAGCGCTTCCGTTACCCTGAGTGTCCCAGCCCGGGGTCGAGGAGGCATGCGATGAAGCCCGTGTCCGAATTGCTCAAGAAGAGGGACGGCACCCTGTGGCATGTGAGGCCGGACGAGTCGGTCTTCGCGGCCCTGGAACTGCTGGCGCACTACGAGGTGGGCGCGCTGATGGTGATGGAGTCCGGCCGCCTGGTGGGTGTGATCTCGGAACGCGACTACACCCGCAAGATCGCGCTGCAGGGGCGCAACTCGCGCGGCACCACGGTGGCCGAGATCATGACGCAGCATGTCATCACGGTGGCACCGCGCACCGGCACGCGCACCTGCATGGCGCTGATGAGCGAAAAGAAGATCCGCCACCTGCCGGTGGTGGACGGCAGTACCGTGCTGGGCATGATCTCCATACGGGACATCCTGGACGACATCATTGCCGACCACGAGGCCACGATCGCCCAGTTGGAGAGCTACATCCAGTCCTGAACGGGCCGCGCCACCTACGGCCAGCGTGAGGGGCGCGGCACACGCTATCCTCCCGCCCTCATGACCGACCCCGACGGCATCGACATCGGCATTCAGCGCGAGATGCTGCAGCTTGCGCTGCGCAATTCCGCCCGCACCGTGCCGCTGCTGATGGCGGCGGTGCTGTTCCTGGCCTGGATGGCCTGGGACACACACAGTTATGCCGCCGCTCTGGTCACCCTGGTCGTCGGCTCCGTGGTGTCGGCCTGGCGCTGGTGGATGGGCCGGCGCTTGCGGGACATGATGTCGCCGTCGCCGGACCAGATGCTGCGCGTGGTGCGCGAGATCGAAGCCAACTCCGCTTTGGGCGGCGTGATGTGGGTGGTGACCACGGTCTTTGTCTACCCGCAGCTCACCGGCACGGCGACCAGCGTCTACATGGTCATCGTGTCGGGCTCGGTGGCGACCGCGGCGTTTTCCATGTCTGCGGCTGGCCGCAGCTTCGTCTACCTCGCCTCACTGCAGCTGGGTTCGCTGGCAGCCGTGTCGCTGTTCCTGCCGCAGGCGCGGTCCTTCCCCATGGCCGTGCTGTCGGTGATGTATGGCCTGACCATGATGCGGGCCACACGTGAGTTCCAGGGCACGGCCGTGCGCGCGATGCGCCACAGCCTGGAGGCCGACGAGGCCAACACTTCGCTGCTGCGCGCCAAGGAAGCGGCCGAGGCCGCCAACCTCGCCAAGAGCCAGTTCCTGGCCACCATGAGCCACGAGATCCGCACGCCCATGAATGGCGTCTTGGGTGCGATGGAACTGATGCGCCAGACGCCGCTGGACCTGCGCCAGCGCCGCCTGGTGAAGACCGCGGCGGCCTCGGGCGAGTCCTTGATGGACATCTTGAACGACGTACTGGACCACTCCAAGATCGAGGCCGGCAAGCTCGTGCTGGCGCAGACGCCCATGTCGCTGCATTCGGTGGCCGCTTCCGCCACGGCGCTGTTCCGCGCCAATGCCGAAACACGCGGCCTCACCATCACCTTGCAGATAGCCACGGATGTGCCGGACGGTGTGGTCGGCGACGCGCCGCGCCTGAAGCAGGTGCTGCTGAACCTGCTGGGCAATGGCGTCAAGTTCACCGAAAAGGGCGGTGTCACCCTGCGCCTGACCACGCTCATGCGTGACGACGTGGCCTGCCGCGTGCGCTTCGAGGTGCAGGACACGGGCATCGGTATTCCACTGCAGGCGCAAACCACCGTGTTCCAGCCCTTCCATCAGGTGGACAGCACACGCTCCAGGCTGCGTGGCGGCACAGGCCTGGGCTTGGCCATCTGCCAGCGCATCATCGAAGCCATGGGCGGCCACATCGAACTGAACAGCCGCCCGGGCCAGGGCTCCACCTTCGGCTTCACGCTGTTCCTGCCGCTGGCGCCCAACGTGGTGCTGCCTGCCTATGAGTCGGACTTCGGCCGGCTCAGTGAATCCGGGGTGCTGAGCGGCATCGTGCTGCTGGTGGAGGACAACGCGGTCAACCGCATGATCGGCGCCGAGATGCTCAAGGGCTTTGGCGTGGACGTGCTGGAGGCCGAAGACGGCGCACAGGCTTTGCTGCTGCTGGAAAAGCAGCGTGTGGACCTGGTGCTGATGGACATCCAGATGCCGGTGCTGGACGGCTACGCGGCGACACGACAAGCGCGCGAGAGGGAGGCCAAGCTGCGGCTGCCGCGAGTGCCCATCGTGGCGCTCACCGCCAATGCCTTTGATGAAGACGCGGCGCAGGCCACGGCCGCGGGCATGGACGCGCATCTGGCCAAACCCTATTCGCGCGAACAGCTGCGCGAACTGGTCCAGCGTTTTCTTCTCTAGCGACCCTGGCCCCCAAGACGCCTGCGGCGTCGGCCCCCCAAGGGGACGCGTTTCAGCCCGGGAGACCCGTGCTGAAACCAGGCCTAACGCGCCAGCCGCGCGGCCTGGATCAGCAGCAGTCCGTCAAAGATCAGCGTGTCCACGGTCTCGAAGGGCAGGTCTACGGTGGGGGCCAGCTTGACGGCGGCGCCGCCGGTCATAAGCAGCAGCGGGTCCTGGCCGGTGCGCTGCTGCAGCCGCCGCGTCTGCCGCTCGATGGCACCTGCAATGGCGTTGGCGCCGCCGCTCATCAGCGCGTCGCTGGTGTTGGTGGGGAAGTCCACGACCTCACCGGTGGGTACCTTGAGGCCCGCCGTGCCTTGCTCCAGCGCGCGCAGCATCAAACCGAAGCCGGGCAGGATCAGGCCGCCCAGGAAACGACCTTCGGCGTCCAGCGCGTCCACGGTCACCGCCGTGCCCACCATCACCACCAGGGCGGGACGCAACACGCGCATGGGGCCCTGGCCGGCGGCGGCCAGCACACGGGCGCGAGCGCCGGCCAGCGAGACCCAGCGGTCCGCGCCCAGCCGGCTGGGGTGGTCGTAGCCGTTGGTCAGGCCCGCCTCCTGCGTGCTGGGCACCACCCAGCGTGCGTCGATGTCCCAGTGGCCCATCTGTTCTTCGACACGGCGCCGCACGGCGTCACCGGCCACCACGCAGCCCAGCATGCTGGCGGGCGCGGGCAGGTCCTTCCAGTCGCCATCGGCCAGTTCGTCAATGGTCTCCAGGAAGACGGCGCCCTGGCGCAGCAGCGTGGCACCGGGGTGCGCTGCGTCGTAGAGCGCCCACTTGAGGCGCGTGTTGCCAATGTCGATGGCCAGGAAGCTCATGGCGTCGGTTGGTTCTGATCGGGCAGCGAGCGTAGCAGCGGCCCGGCTACCCGGGGAAAACCAGGGTGCGCAGGTGACAGACGCTGCGGCGTGCGCGCCTTACGCTGCGCGCTCACAACCCCTACGGAGACCGCATGAACGAACTCTTCTCCCTGGCCGGCCGCACGGCGCTGATCACCGGTGGCTCGCGCGGCATAGGCCGCATGATCGCCGCGGGCTACCTGAAGGCGGGCGCCAAGGTCTACATCTCGGCGCGCAAGGCGGCGGCGTGTGACGCCACGGCGGCAGAGCTGTCGGCGCTGGGTACCTGCATGGCGCTGCCGGCCGATGTATCCACTGAAGCTGGCTTGCGCGGCCTGGTGGCCGCCTACGCCGCGCGTGAATCGCATCTGGACATCCTGGTCAACAACGCAGGCGCGGCCTGGGGTGCGCCCTTTGATGAATTCCCGGAAAGCGGCTGGGACAAGGTCGTGGACCTCAACCTCAAGAGCCCCTTCTTCCTGACCCAGGCGCTGCATGGGCTCTTGTTGGCCGGCGCGGCGCGTGGGCACTGCGCCAAGGTGATCCACATCGCGTCCATAGACGGCGTGTCGGTCAACCCGCAAGAGACCTACTCCTACGCCGCCAGCAAGGCCGGGCTGATCCATCTGACACGCCGCATGGCGCTGCACTTGGCTCCGGAAGGGATCGTGGTCAGCGCCATCGCCCCCGGCGCCTTTGCCAGCGATATGAACCGCGTGGCACGCGACCATGGCGACGAGATCGCCAAGCGGATCCCGGCGCGGCGCATAGGCACCGACGAGGACATGGCGGGTGCGGCCATCTACCTGGCGTCACGTGCTGGCGACTACGTGGTGGGCAGCACGCTGGTGGTCGACGGCGGTGTCACGCACGCCCGCGGCTGATTCGGTGTCGGTGGAACTGATTTCGTGGAAGATAAGCGACCATGAGCATGACCAGCTTCGAAGAGTTTGCCTCCGCTTCGCGCGCCGCCGGTTTTGAGGAAGTGGCCGAGCGCTGCTGGGACCCCGGCGTGGAGATCGCCACCCACACCCACCCCTTTGCCGTGCAAGCGCTGGTGGTGCAGGGTGAGATGGTGCTGAGCTGCCGCGGCCAGGACCTGGCGCTCAAGGCGGGTGACCGCTTTGTGCTGGGCTTTGAGGAGCCCCATGCGGAACGCTACGGCCCACAGGGTGCCACCTACTGGGCGGCACGGCGGCACACACCGGGCTGAGCCCCGCGTCGGCCTTCGCAGACATGCGGGCCGTTCATGCAGAATCGCCCTTTACAGGGAACACGAAAGACTGCATGGCGTACCGCTGGACCGAGAACGGCCCCGCGTTTGAATTCGCAACACCCTACGGGGTGGAGAACCGCTTCCTCGTCTGGCGGGGTTGTGGGCTGCTGGCCCTGGCCTTGTTGATCGTGCTGGTGGTGACCTTCTTCGAGAATGCCTCGCAAAACAACGAGGCCGTGGTCTCGGAAGCGCAGATCGCGGTCGTGTTGCTGTGGCCGCACTACCTGACGGCTTTGTTGCTGGGCATCTTTGGCACGCTGGACGTCGTGCGGTCCATGTCGCAGCGCACGCTGCGCGTGGAGCGTGGACAGCCCGCGCCCTTGATGCCCGAGGTGCCGCATGAAAGCGCCGGCGCCAGCCCCGGCGCGGTGACACTGATGCGCGGCCTGGGAGCGGGCGAACTGCCCGTGCGCCGTCTGCCCGACGTCTGGGCCGGCATGATGCGTCGGTTGGGTCCGGTGGATGCCGCGCCGCTGGTGGCACACACCTACCTGGGCGCCCGGCTGGGCCAACTGTTGCTGGGTGTGCTGCTGTTGCTGACGCTGGGTGCGGCGGCGGCGGTCGGCCTGGTGCTGGACAAGCCCAACGCCGCCACCTTGGTGGCGCTGGTGGTGGGCCTGGTGGCATTCGGCTTTGCCTTGCGGCAGGCCTTGTTGACGGGGCCTGTGGTCTTGTCCGCGGGCTTGGTGCTGACCGTGGGTGTGCTGGTCTTTGTCCTGTCCATGGGGCTGGCCTACGTGTCGCACAAGCTGCCCCTGCCCAACTCTGTCGCCCAGGCCAGACTGCCCTTTGCCGTCACGCTGGCTCTGGCCTTGGGATTGCTGTGCGACCTGCTTGGGCTGTTGGCCCTGCGCGAGCAATTGCCCACCGCACGCCCGGCGCGCCTGCAGCGCCAGGAAGAGATGATCCCCAGCTTCGGTGACCCTGGCACGTCTTTCCAGGAACTGGAGCGCGAGCTGTTCCGCCGCTGGGCCGACGGTGTGCCCAACCGTCGCCACATGCGCCAGCCGCCGGTGATTGACCGGCAGCAGCCCACCGGCAGTTTCAAGACCACGCTGTTCGAGGAATCACAACCTGGGCAGGCGCCGGCCATGGCGCGGCCTGGCGGCCTCTGGCTGCGTGTATTGAGCGCCATGGGCATGGCCTTCAGCTTGCTGGGTGGTGTGGCCTGGTTGTGGCTGGCCTGGAGCCAGATGCACAACACGCAGGCGCTGTGGCTGGCGGGTGTGATGGGTGGCGCCTTCATCATCGCCGGCACCTATGCGATGCGCCTGGGGCACTTGCCGTGGAGCCGCGTCGAGTTGTCATCCACCATCCTGTGGATAGAGGCAGAAGGCGCGTACGTGCGCCTGCCTACACCGGAAGGCGCGCCGGTTGCGGCGCGCAGCCAGGCGGTGGACCTGCGCGTGTGTGTGGCCCAGGCCCGATCGGCCTTCTATTCGGCGGCGCCGCCCTTGTTTGGCAGCCGCACGCTGCTGACCTGGGCAGCCGACCCCAAGACCACGCAGAAGTGGCTGGACTACCTGCGCGCACTGGGGCAGGGCGCCACAGGCGGCTTCGTGACCCCGGTACCGGCGCCCAGCGTGCCTGGGGCCAGCATGGTCGCGGTCAACCCGGCGGCCAACCTGGCAGCGCGGCCACGCTCGCCGCGCGCGGCCGATGCGGACATGCCGCCGCCAGTGGCCAAGCGGCCGGCGCGTTTCTGTTCGGCGTGTGGCACCCCGGTGCTGGCCGGCGCGCGCTTCTGTCAGCAGTGTGGCAACGTGCTGGATGCCGACTGAAGCGGAAGCGGTGGCCTAGGACCGTACGCGCCGGTCAGGCAGCGGAGCATTGCGGCGCTCCACACCCGCGCGGCGTTCGCCGCCCCAGGCGTTTTCCAGCTCCAGCCGCTTGATCTCTTCCACCGCACCTTCTTCCGCGCCGCCGGCCTTGCGGGCCTGGGCACGGGCCAGGCGTTCCATCAGGCGCAAGTCGCGGTCGGTCAGGCCCAGGGCAGACTCGGCCCACTGGTCGACGATGGCCATCAGGGTGTCGTAGCGGATGGGCGATGCCAGCCGCTGCGCGCGCAGGGCGGCCACGGTGCCGCGCAGCCGCGGGTCGACTTCGCGCACCACCCGTTCCAAGGCGTTTTCGCCCTGGCCGTCTTCGGCCACCACGTCAATCACGCGGCGGTACAGCAGTTCGTCGGCGCTGTACAGGCGCCCGGAAAGGATCATCTCGTTGGCCATCGCAAAGCCGGCCTTGCGGATGGTGAAGTCCCAGGCGCCCATGCCGGGGAAGAGGTTGAACAGCACTTCCGGGAAACCGGCCTGCGCGCTCTTCTCGAAGATGATCTTGTGGAAGGGCAGCACACTTTCCAGCCCGCCGCCCAGCGTGTCGCCCTGCGACAGCACGGTGGTGTGGATGCCCAGGTTGGCGGCGTTTTCCATCCACCAGACCAGGTTGACGCAGCGGCGGCCGTAGAGCTTGAGCGAATCGACATCACCGGCGCGCACCAGCAGCACGAAGAGCGCCAGGTCGCCGCCGAAGTTGAAGACGCGTGGCACGTCGGAGGTCATCACGAAGTGCCGCACCAGGCCCGGGTTGGCGCTGACGTCGTCCAGCATCTGCTGCAGTTCGGACATGGCCGCCAGGCTGTAGCACTGGATAGGTCTGACGGCGGTGCGCACGCGCAGCAGGCGCAACTCCGAGCTCCATTCCAGACGGATGGTCTTGTAGGGCCGGCCCAGCAGGCCGGCTACGCCAACGGCAGGTGTGCTCACGTCTCTTGGCGTCCCCAGTTGTCTCAGACCGCTTCGACGATGCGCGTGAAGTGATGGAAGTTCACGCGAGTTGATTCAACCACGGCCGCACGGGCTGCGCCATCGGAAACTTGATTGAGGACAACCCGCAGTTCGGCCATGTGTTGTGTGTCCAATGACGCATGCGAGGCGATGAAGGACACGCCCCGGTCACCGTCCAGCAACAGCGATTCGCGGATGGCCGACGCAAACGGCCCGCCATACACCGACGCGATGACCTCCAGCGCGTAGAGCATGCCCAAAGCGGCGCAGGGATGGCGCCGTTCCGAGGCCCAGTAGTTGTAGCCAGCCAGCGCCAACGCGTGCACGCTGGGCTGGTAGGCGCGCGCGTCCGACAGTGGCACGCCGACGGCGTCCAGGTCATTGAGCACCCAGGTCTCGTGACCCGCTTCTTCCTGCATGTGTTCGTACAGGAAATGGCGCAGCGGCTGCAGCGATTCATGCGCCGGGTCGCCCATGCGGCTGGCTGCCGCGGCGCACACCGGGTTGAAGTGCCACACGACGTGGTAAAGCTCCAGCAGCAGTTGCCGATAACGTTCCACCGGCATGCCGTTGGCCACGGCGTCCATCAGGACGGGGTGGTTTTCGAAAGCGCGGCGGTCCTCGTCCGTTTGCATGACGAGGTCAGCGAAAAAACTCAACATGACTATTCCCAACGACAGCGGCCCTATGGTGGGCTCTACTTGATCACCCTGGGTGATACCTGAGTCTAGGCCCGAACAGGCCTGCATGGGATAGGCCTCGCTCTGCTCCCTACAATTCCGTCGATGAATGAAACGATGGCGGCAGCCCCGGCTCGGCGCCGCATACGCGAACTGCCGGACGAGCTGATCAGCCAGATCGCGGCCGGTGAGGTCATCGACCGCCCGGCCGCTGCCGTGCGCGAACTGGTAGACAACGCGCTGGACGCGGGCGCCAAGCAAGTCACCGTGCGCCTGGCCGCGGGCGGTGTGCGCCAGATCAGTGTGGAAGACGACGGTGCGGGCATTGCGCCTGACGATCTGCCGCTGGCCTTGAAGCGCCACGCCACGAGCAAGATCGCCAGTCTGGCGGACCTGGAACGTGTGGCCACCATGGGCTTCCGTGGCGAGGCGCTGGCGGCCATTGCGTCGGTCGCGGAACTGAGCATCACCACGCGCACCGCGCAGGACACACACGCCTGGCGGCTGCACGCACGCAGCGGCGAACTGAGCCCCGCTGCACGCGCGGTCGGCACCACGGTGGATGTGCAGGAGCTTTTCTTCAGCACACCCGCGCGGCGCAAGTTCCTGAAGACCGACGCCACCGAACTGTCGCACGCGTTGGACGCCGTGCGCCGCCACGCACTGGCGCGGCCTGACGTGGGCTTTGCGGTGTGGCACGAAGGGCGTCTGGTCGCGCAGTGGCGCGCTACCACGCCCGAGCAGCGCCTGGCCGATGTGCTGGGCGCGGACTTCAGCGCCGCCAGTCGCGAACTGCAGGCCACGCGCGGCCCGCTGAGCCTGCGCGGACGTGTGGGCCAGCCGGAAGCCGCACGCGCCCGTGCCGACCAGCAATACCTGTTCGTCAACGGCCGCTATGTGCGCGACCGGCTGTTGATGCACGCCGTGCGTTCGGCCTATGAAGACCAGCTGCATGGCACGCGGCAGCCGGCCTATGCGCTGTTCCTGCACATCGCGCCGGAACTGGTGGACGTGAACGTGCACCCGGCCAAGGCCGAGGTGCGCTTCCGTGACAGCCGGGCTGTGCACCAAGCGGTGCGTTACGCGGTGGAAGACGCCTTGGCGCCCACGCGTGCCGCGCAGGAGGCTGCGGCCGTGGAACCGCAGACAACGCCTGCGGCACCCGTGCCCGCCGCGTCGGCGCCTGTGCCTTGGCAACCCTCGCTGGCCTTGCGTGACCTGCCGCAAGTGCGTGAAGCGCCACCGCTCTGGACGGCGGGCTTGCAGCCTTCAACTGCATCGCCGCGGCCATCGTTTGCGGTGTCGTCGCAACATCCACA